>JAHDDD010000265.1 GCA_020629535.1 Saprospiraceae bacterium | reverse complement strand
CAATATTTTGATGATGTTACTATTCAGACTTTTGATGCCACAGGAAAGTTGGTACACAGCGCAACATCATTGACCGGAAATAAAGCAGAAATCAATGTTGAAGGATGGGCTGCTGGCGTTTACTTTAGCATCTTCAATTCTGGTGATCAAATCAAAACCTTGCGTTGGATTAAGCAATAGTTTGACGACTCATATCTGTAAAAGGCTAGTATTTGTTGGCGGAACGCCTACATTTCCAATGGTAGAAAACGCATTATCATAATAGATGAATTGTTTTATCTTGTGCAAGTAAACCAATCTGAACCCAAATGAAGACTAAAAATGGGAGCAAGCTGCTTGCAGCCTGGCTATTATTGGCTTTTCTGGTAGGAAACCCTTCCATATTGCTTGCTCAAAATGCAGAGGTTTGTGACAATGGCATTGATGATGACGGCGACGGACTCATTGATCTGAATGACTCAGATTGTGATTGTGTTGATTTGATCGCAAATTCTCTGATACCAAATCCTTCTTTTGAAGAAATGACATGCTGCCCAGACAATGAGGCCATGTTAAATTGTGCAGTGGGATGGATTCAAGCCTCGGCTCCAACTACAGATTACACACACATTTGTGGTAATACACAGGGAAATCTAGCATTGATGTATGAATCACCTCAACCATATCCAGATGGTGAGGGCTGTATTGGTTTTAGAGATGGTCGATCAAATGGTCAACCTAATTATAAAGAATACGCAGGTGCATGTTTGACGGAGACGATGGAACAAGGCACGATGTACAGATTGGATTTCTTTGTAGGGTTTCATGATGATCCAGGAAGTTTGACATTTGATCTTGCTGTTTTTGCAAGCGTAGACTGCGACAATTTACCTTTCGGCTTTGGCGACTTTGATTTCGGATGCCCTACAAATGGACCCGGATGGGATGAATTGGGAGAAATGACAGTCTCAGGTATGAATGAATGGAAAAATGTAGTGTTTGAATTTGAAGCAACGAGAGCTTATGAAGCTTTGGTAATTGGTCCTGCCTGTGCTCCAAATCCAAATGTGGAACAAGATCCATATTTCTTTTTTGATAGATTGGTTTTTGCAGAACAGGCAACCTTTGAGACACCATTGGCAAGTATTGAAGGTAACATATGTGACGGTCCCGTTACATTGACCGCAGAAGAACAAGCTGATGCCAGTTATCAATGGTATGTGGATGGCGTAGCCATTGCAGGTGCTACCGAAACTTCATTGGTCATAGATCCGGCAACCGATGTTCAAGGAGAATATGTTGTGGTTGTCAGTACACCTGCTGGTTGCTCTAACAGTGCAGCATTTAGTGCTGTCATTCCAAATTATACTGCAGAAACAAGTTTTGAAATTTGTCCAGGTGAGAGCATTGAAATTGGAGATGAAGTGTATGATGAAGAAGGCTTATTTGAAGCCACCATTCCTGCCTCAGATGGATGTGACAGTACAATTGTATTTACCATTGCTTTTGAAGGAATGTTCGAGCAAACCATCGATGATTCCACATGTGAAGGATCTTATGAATATAACGGTGTCGTATATGAAGTGAGTGGAACTTACGAAGTTTCCATTGATTCGCCGACAGGCTGTGACAGTCTTATTACACTGAATCTTGAAATCGGATCAGACACAGAACAATTAATTTTTGCAGGCACATGTAATGAAGTTCCATACATACTCAACGGTGAGATGTATACGATGGGAGGGATGTATTTTCAAACCATTGACAACGCTGCCGGGTGCGATAGTACCATCATGTTGATGCTTACTGAATATCAACCCTTCTTTAGTTCATTTGACGCCATGACATGTGAAGGTGTACCATATGTATGGAATGATGTTGAGTATTCTGAATCAGGTGTTTATATGCAAACGTTGGTGAGTAAGAGTGATTGCGATAGTATCGTTACTATGACCTTGGCAGTTATGCAGGATGTGATGACAGATGTTTCATACGAAGTTTGTGAAGGACAGGAAGTTGTCGTAAACAATCAGTCTTATATTGAAGCAGGACAATATTCACAAATGTTAACAGCGAGTAATGGTTGTGATAGTCTGATCAATATTAGCATTACGAATTCACCATCAGTGAGTGGCCAGGTTGGATTTGAAATTTGTGAGGGTGATGAGATTCAGGTGAATAATGAAGTATACAATGCTGCTGGAACGTACACACAAACGCTCATATCTCAGATGGGTTGTGATAGTATCCTTACGGTGAATGTTTCTACATTTCCACCTATGTCGGGCAGTTCTACATTTACCTTGTGTCCGGGAGAATCAGTGATGATAATGGGAGAATCATTTAGTACACCTGGGGTGTTTTCACAGACGACCATTGATCAGAATGGCTGTCCTGCTGCAATGACCATTATTATCGAAAATTTTGTGGTTGAAGAATTAAGTGAAGAATATGAATTCTGCCTTGGCGAATCAATTACCATAGATGGAGTCGAATACGATCAACCGGGCCAGTATCAAGTGGAGGCTTTGGATCAGCAAGGATGTGAAACAGTACTTAATCTTAACATTGTAGGACTTCCGGGAGCGAACACCGATGTTAGTTTTGGGATATGTGATGGTGATGAAGTAACTGTCAATAATGAAACGTATACACTTCCCGGTAGTTATATCCAAACATTCGATGCTGTCAATGGTTGTGACAGTATGCTGCACATTCTTGTCGCAGCATTGGAAGATGCGAGCTTCGAAGACTTCTATGAAATTTGTTGGGGCGACACACTTGAAGTCAATGGTCAATCCTATACAGAGACTGGTTTGTATCCGCAGACATTCACAGCAGCCAATGGTTGCGATAGCATCTTTACAGTAAATCTTTTTGTGGAGTCAGACTGTGAAGCTTGTATTTTTGATCAAGATTTCAATACTGGCGAAATTGTCATCAATAGAATTTCACCTGATAAAAATGAATTGTCATTGGTATTCGATGGTCAATCATATCTTAATATGACTTTGTGTTTAGAAAAGTCATTTACTTTGGTGGCTGCTTTGCTTATTGAAAATGAAATGTACTATCAGGAGGGATTTATTTCACCTGAATGCATTGTAATGAATGAGGACAAGCTGAACAATTTACTTCAAGATAGCCACTGGAAATCCACTCAAAAATTTGATTTTAGCAATGCTCAGAAATTGGCTTTAGAATATCCAGATTTGCACATGAGTCAATTGAATTTTGAAAAATTGGATTATTTATATGCGAAGGTTGAGCAAAATTTTAAGAAAATAAAAGTAGGTGGCAGTTTTGCCATGCAATTGAGATAATCATCTTCTTATACATAAATTAGTCAGAGAGGAGTTTGTACCAAACTCCTCTTTTTTTATACTCAAGTACTAGCTTTTTATTCACCAACGATGACTTCTGTTCATCAGTCCAATCGTTGTGAATATTTGAAATAAGAATGTATTTGGGATTTTGTTCTTCTGCTGCAGCGAACCTTTGCTTTGACTCAGAAAGGGTGTAATATTTCTGAAAAGAAAGATCTGGAAAGACTGTAGCCACACCATAGAAAGGAATACCATTTTTTTCAAGATGTTCTTCTATATCTTTGCGTATATCCGTATAGGGCATATACGCCAGACTTGAATCCCATCCTTGAGAAACATGGTCTGGATATATAATAAAATTTCCAGCCAGCAGAAAGATGGACGAAACGCAGAGAATGACTTTCTTTATTTTTAAAGTGAGATTTGTCTTGTTGAGCAGGTGCAGCATTGATAGTGCAATGAGTAAATACAATGGCAAGTAATATCTATGCGCAGAAAGACCACTGAAAAAAACAGTGAATCCAATTAATACAATCGTTGATGAAATCAATATTCCCCGAAAGGGAAATGAATCGAAATTGAATTTCTTAGATTTAAACATCAAGAAAAAAAGAACAGCATAAATTACCCATCTGTTAAAGTCAAGAAATCGCCAGATGACAACTGCCAAATTCTTGAAGATGATCTTCAGATTAGCCAATTGAAAACTCTCGGCCCATGGTGACGAATCATGAACACCCACCCATCCTTGTATGCGAAGATGTAGTATATAATATGCTCCCACCAATATTCCAGCAGGAATGAAGATTTGAAATTCTTTGAGTGATTTTCTCTTCAATAAAAAATACATAAAAATCGCCAAAACCAACATGATGCCACGTAGGCTTGTCAAACCCAAAAGCAGAATGAACAACATTTGGAGCCAATGCCTTTCTGATTGGAAAGCGTACAGCAGTCCTAAAAAGAAAGCAACCAACCAAACCTCAGGGGACATCAAGGTACATTGTGCCATCAGCGTCGGATCTGCCAAAACCATCAGCAAGCCAAGTCCAGCCAATTCCTTTTGGACCTGATGATCAATGACTTTCTTTAAAGAGAAAATGATCAAAATAATGAAAGGAACCATGCTGAAATGGGAAACAGAAAGTGTTTTCCCGAAAAGTGTCCAAACCACAGCCAGGTAATATCCAAATGTTGGGATGTGCCCGCTGTTGATGTGTTCGGGTAGAAAACTTGGTATCAGACCATTTTCATAAAAGTGGTGGGCATGTTTGGAACCGAGTTGGACTGTATCCCAAAAGAAGTATTGTTGAGAGTTTACCAGAACAAGCATCAAATATGCTGCGAAGGCAATTCTAAGTGCGTTTTTATTGATCCAGTCCACAGGCGTAAAAGTACGGTTTCTTGATCTTTCGCATCATATTGACGAAGGCGAATGAGGAATGACTACTGACGAATTACGAATTACGAAGTGTGATTGACGAATGTTTGATTGACGAATGTTTGATTGACGAATGTTTGATTGACGAATGTATGATTGATGAATTACGAATGATGATTGTGGAATGCATTGAGGGTATGGGAAAATAAAAACTCTGAGCACGGCTGTATGATAGAAATGTCTAATATGTTCCAAATATTGAATAAAGGCACATCAACATTGATTTTATCGGTGACCCAAGTTTTATCTCCCGTCAAAAAAATACATCCCAAAAAAAATCATATTTTCACATTAAAATTAATTGTAATATGTGGACTATTTCAACTGTTAGTGGAGTTTTGATCTTATTGTTGACTTTTGTTGCTGGTGTGATTCTAAGTCGACTTTTTGCGAATTCAGGGAAAGGAGAATCTCAAGCTGAGCTGGAGTCATTAAGAAAAGAAAATGAAAAATTGAGTAAAGACCTTACTCGATCGCAGAAGAGCCATGATAGATTGGAGAATGATAGAGAGAGTTGGAAGCATAAATATGAAGACCTAGAAAACAATCTAAACGAAGCAAAAAGTGAAGCTCGTCAGGAAAATAAAGTGTTGAAATCAAAAATCGATGATTTGAAAAAAGAGCTTGAAACAGCTCAAGCGGAGAAAACGAGATATTCTACAAAAACCGAAAGAATGAAGTCCGAGCTCGAAGCCGTTAAAAGGAAAATCGGCATTGAGAGAGACGGATATAAGTCTACCAAATTGGAGATAGAATCGCAAAAGCTTGAAATGAAAAAGCTCCACGAAGCGATTGCCAAGTTGGAAAGAAAAAATCAGGGATTGAAGGAGGCTGCAGAAAAGAATTTCCAGAAAATGGCTGACATCAACGAGATTACTTCAAGCAACAGAAGACTGAAAGCCAAGAATGTGAAGCTACAGCAAGACAATGAATATTGGGAGAAAAAGCACTATGAAACCCATCATGAACTTGCTGCTCTTAAACTTGAATATGAGACCTTGGTGCAAAAATCACGTGGTGCAGATATGTTGAATTGAAAAATTGACAAATAAAACTCCGTCAATTAATAATTCTTTCTTTTTCCTAGATACATATAAAGCGAAACCAAATATTACTTCGACTTCGCTCAGTACAGGTCATCCCGATTTAAAGCGGCCCTCAATGGCTGGCTCCCACACCTAATTTATCCCGATGTATCGAAACC
>JAHDDD010000264.1 GCA_020629535.1 Saprospiraceae bacterium | reverse complement strand
TTCTTGCCATTCTCGCAAGACCTACTCCAAATTGAGAATACAATTGTTCACCAACGGTACGAACACGTCTGTTTGACAAGTGATCAATATCATCAAGTTCAGCTTTTTGATTGATCAAGTCTACAAGATATTGTACGATGGCAATGATGTCTTCTTTCGAAAGCACCTGATTTTCAATAGGAATCTCCAAATTGAGTTTTCTATTGATTTTATATCGGCCTACCTCTCCTAAACTGTATCTCTTATTTGAGAAAAACAGTTTGTCAATGATACCTCTCGCTGTTTCTTCATCAGGTGGATCTGATCCTCTGAGTTGACGGTATATATGTTGAACTGCCTCAATCTCTGAAGATGAAGGGTCTTTTTGTAAAGTCTGATAGATGATCGAATAATCTTTGTCTGCTTGATCTCCTACTTTTTCTTTTTGAAGGATGACTGTTTCGACTTCTGCTTTCTTGATCAATTCCATATTGGCTTCATCCAATGTGTCATCTCTTTCAAGAATAATTTCATTCCGTTCGATGGTTACAACCTCACCTGTATCCTCGTCTACGAAATCTTCAATCCACTTTCTTAGCACCCTTGCAGCCAACTTTCTTCCGATGGCTTTTTTGAACTTGGCACTGCTGACAGAAATTTCTTCTGATAGTCCGAATATTTCGAGAATATCTTTATCAGAATCGTAACCGATCGCTCTTAGCAGAGTTGTAACAGGGAATTTTTTCTTACGGTCAATGTATGCGTACATGACATTGTTGATGTCAGTCGCAAATTCCATCCAGGCACCTTTAAAAGGAATAACCCTTGCTGAATAAAGTTTTGATCCGTTGGGGTGGAAATTCAGACTAAAGAATACACCAGGAGATCTGTGCAATTGAGAAACCACCACTCTTTCTGCACCATTGATTACAAATGTGCCCTTGGGTGTCATATAAGGAATATTACCCAAGAATACGTCTTGTACTATGGTTTCGAAATCGACGTGTTCTTCATCATTACAAGAAAGTCTGAGTTTTGCTTTGAGGGGGACACTGTAGGTCAAACCTCTTTGCATACATTCAGTAATGGTGTATCGAGGAGGATCAATGAAGTAGTCCAAGAATTCCAGAACAAAGATGTTTCTGGCATCTGTGATTGGGAAATTTTCTTGGAATACCCGGAATAATCCTTCGTTTCCTCTGTTTTCTGGTGTAGTTTCTAATTGAAAGAACTCCTGAAAGGATTTTAGTTGAATTTCCAAAAGGTCTGGGGAATCTTTGTGAGCCTTAATCTTTCCAAAGTTTACCCTTTCAACTAATTGCTGTCCATTTGTTGACATTCGCGAGATTTATTAAACGTTCAACTAATTACATATAATATAACAACCACCATTGTGGCTTGTTTTCAAACAAGTATAGGCCTAACCATTTCGTAACAAATGGTTAAGCCAATATATCTTGATATTGAAGGAAGACCAATTGGGCGCCTCCGTTGGATTATTTCAATTCAACTTCAGCTCCAGCAGCTTCCAAAGCTGCTTTAATTGATTCTGCTTCAGCGGTAGGGACTCCTTCTTTGATTACACCAGGTGCACCATCAACAAGTCCTTTGGCATCTTTCAGACCAACACCTAAAAGGTTTTTCACTTCTTTAACAACTGCAAGCTTTGCACTTCCAGCAGAATTGAGTACTACATCGAATTCAGTTTTAGCTTCGCCACCACCTGCATCACCACCACCACCAGCTGGGCCAGCGGCAACAGCAACTGCAGCTGCAGCAGGTTCGATACCGTACTCCTCTTTAAGTATATCAGCTAAGTCATTTACGTCTTTAACAGACAAGTTGACCAACTGATCAGCTATTGCTTTTAAATCTGCCATCTTAAACTTTTAAGTTTTTGATTAAATAAAAATATATATGCGTTAAGCTTGGAAGCCAACTTTATTCTGGTCGGTCGCCCAATGCCTTGAGCAAACCAGCCAATGTGTTTTTACCAGACTGCAATGACCCAAGAACATTCTTGATTGGCGATTGCAAGATGGTAATGATCTCTCCAATCAATTCTTCTTTTGATTTGATTGCTTCAAGATCTTTCAACGAATCATCTCCAACATAAACTGCTGTATCGATGTACGCCGCCTTAAGCATTGGTTTCTCTCCATCTTTTCCTCTGAAATCAGTGAAAACTTTCGCAGGTGAGTTTGCCACTTTTGTAAAAAACAAAGAAGTTGGGCCTTTCAAAGCATCATACAAATCTGTATATGCCTCACCACCATTGATTGATTCCAATGCTTTTTTGATCAAGGTGTTTTTTGCCACCTTCATCTCAATATCGTTTTCAAAACATTTTCTTCTCAATGCATTTACTTGCTCAACTGTTAGTTCAGAAGAATCTGCGATATAGAAGAATTCTGCTTGTTCGAATTTGCTTTTAAGTAATTCTATTTCTGCTACTTTATCTGACTTTTTCATTATTCCCGGTTTGCTAGATTAGTTAATGGTTTTGGTATCTATGGCAATTCCAGGACTCATTGTACTCGCTACGCTTATGCCTTTCATATAAATACCTTTCGCTGATGCAGGTTTCATCTTTTCGATTGTCACCAGCAAATCCTTTGCATTCTCAGCCAATTTATCTGGGGAAAATGAAACCCTTCCGATAGGGCTATGAATGATTCCATACTTATCTACTCTAAATGCAATTTTACCCTTTTTTACTTCTTCAACTGCCTGTCCAACGTTTGGAGTCACAGTACCTGACTTAGGGTTTGGCATCAATCCTCTTGGACCAAGAATTCGACCAATTTTACCAATTTTAGCCATCACATCTGGAGCTGCAATGATAACATCAATATCCGTCCAGCCTTGAGAAATCTTTGTGATGTATTCATCCAATCCAACATGATCTGCTCCGGCATCTTTGGCTTCTTGCTCTTTATCAGATGAACAAAGAACAAGGACTTTTTTAGTCTTACCAGTACCATGTGGTAGGCTTGTAGTACCTCTGATTGCTTGATCTGCTTTCTTAGGATCTACTCCCAATTTAATGTGTAAGTCAACAGATGCATCAAATTTCGTTGTGTTGACTTCTTTCACCAAGGCCATTGCTTCTGTAAGATCGTAGAGTTTGTTTGGATCTACTTTGGCCTCTGCTACTTTTCTTTTCTTAGTTAATTTCTTCTTTGCCATTATTATGTAATTTAAGGTGATAGCGTAAAGTTCTGTGCCTTTACTCCCTTGTTATAAATACAATTCTAGTTCTCTTCCCATGGAGCAGTACCTTTAACAAGAAGACCCATGCTTCTTGCAGTACCAGCAACCATTTTCATAGCCGACTCGATGGTAAATGCGTTCAAGTCAACCATTTTATTTTCAGCGATGGTCTTTACCTGATCCCAGGTTACATTGCCTACTTTTTGTCTATTGGATTCAGGAGATCCCTTTTTAAGTTTCGCAGCTTCCATCAATTGAACGGCAGCAGGTGGAGTCTTGATGATAAATTCAAATGACTTATCCTTAAATACCGTAATGATTACTGGTAAAACTTTTCCTTGTTGTTCCTGAGTCTTTGCATTGAATCTTTTACAAAATTCCATGATATTGACTCCTTTTGCACCCAGTGCAGGACCAACAGGTGGAGATGGATTAGCTGCTCCTCCCCTTACTTGTAATTTTATAAAGCCTTCTACTACTTTTGCCATTTTAAAATTGGTTTATGACGATTTTTCAACTTGCATGAAATTCAACTCTACCTCTGTACCTCGCCCAAATATTTTCACGATAACTTTTAATTTCTTCTTTTCTTCATTCACTTCCTTGATGTCTCCGACAAATTCGTTGAATGGACCATCAATGATTTTGACTGATTCTCCAACAATGTATGGCTCCAACAATGCTTCAGACATCTCACTGCTTTCATCCACTTTCCCGAGCATTCTATTTGCTTCTGATGGCTGCATCGGAATAGGATTATTTCTACCTAGAAAGTGAATCACATTGTTCAATCCTGTAATTCCCTGAATAATCTCTCCACTTAATCTTGTAGGTATTGCTTCTATTAAGATGTAACCAGGAAGAATATTTCTTTCAAGAATTACTTTTTTGCCGTTTCTGATCTTGTATACTTTTTCAGCTGGAACCAAAACTTGGGTGACTACATCATCCCATTTGTTCCGCTGAATTTCCATTTCAATTCTTTCTTTCAGCGCCTTTTCTTTTCCACTGATCACTCTCAATGAATACCAACGTGTTGCAGTTGCAGTATCCATTAGAATGCGTTGTAGATGGTGGAAGTAAGAAATTTCGAAGCGGCATCCATCAGAGCAATAACAAGTGCAATGATGATTGAAGCAACGATTACAAGACGAGTATTGTCAAGTAACTCAGCCCAGGTAGGCCATGTTACCTTGTGCAATAATTCGTTGTAGCTTTCTTTAATGTAAAGTACTAGATCATTCATGAATCAGAAATCTAATTTAAAAGGAAAGTATTTGCAGGGGAGAAAGGAATCGAACCCTCAGCCTACGGTTTTGGAGACCGCCGCTCTACCAATTGAGCTACTCCCCTGTATAGATTGTGAGCAATCAAATCGCCCTTCCTCTTTTACTTGTCCTTTTAGAATATGGTTTATAAGCAAAAATTAAGTACCCTCTTCAGGGCACTTAATCTTGCAGTTATTTTATGTAGCGTTAATGCTAGTCTAGAATCTCAGTAACCTGACCGGCACCTACTGTTCTACCTCCCTCTCTAATCGCAAATCGAAGTCCTTTTTCCATCGCGATTGGGTTGATAAGTGCAACCTCTAGTGATACATTATCACCTGGCATTACCATCTCAACTCCATCAGGAAGTTTAACATCACCAGTTACGTCAGTGGTTCTGAAGTAAAACTGAGGTCTGTAACCATTGAAAAATGGCGTGTGTCTTCCACCCTCATCTTTACTCAAAACATATACCTCACATTTAAATTTCATGTGCGGCTTAACTGATCCTGGCTTAACGATTACCATTCCTCTTTTGATATCATTCTTATCGATACCTCTTAGAAGAAGACCTGCGTTATCACCAGCTTCTCCTCTGTCGAGTATTTTTCTAAACATCTCAACTCCAGTAATAGTTGAAGTCAATGGCTTCTCATCTGGTGCCATCATACCAACGATTTCTACAGGCTCTCCAGTGTTGATCACACCTCTTTCGATTCTACCTGTTGCAACTGTACCTCTACCTGTGATAGAGAATACGTCCTCAATAGGCATCAAGAAGTCTTTGTCAATCTCTCTAACTGGTTCTGGAATTTGCTCATCTACAGCAGACATCAATTCCATGATTTTATCTCTCGCTCCAGCATCTCCTTCAAGCGCTTTAAGAGCTGAACCTTGTACGACTGCAGCACCATCTCCATCGAATTCGTATTGGTCAAGAAGTTCTCTTACTTCAATTTCAACCAATTCCAACATTTCAGGATCATCAACAAGGTCAACCTTGTTCATGAATACCACAATCTTAGGTACACCAACCTGTCTACAAAGAAGGATGTGTTCTCTTGTCTGTGGCATTGGTCCGTCAGTGGCAGCAACAACAAGAATTGCACCGTCCATCTGAGCGGCTCCTGTAACCATGTTTTTTACATAATCCGCGTGACCTGGGCAGTCAACGTGAGCGTAGTGTCTGTTTTGAGTCTCGTATTCAACGTGAGCAGTATTAATTGTAATACCTCTTTCCTTTTCCTCCGGAGCACCATCGATTGCATCGTAGTCCATCTTTTGGGAAAGTCCAGCATCAGCTAATACATAAGTGATAGCTGCTGTCAAAGTGGTTTTTCCGTGGTCAACGTGACCTATCGTTCCAATATTTACGTGCGGTTTGGTACGTTGAAAGGTTTCTTTAGCCATCAGATAATTTTTTTAGATAAAATGATATTATAGTTATTGTTTAATATTTCTTCGGAGAGCCAATGAAGGGATTTGAACCCCCGACCCCCTCCTTACCATGGAGGTGCTCT
>JAHDDD010000263.1 GCA_020629535.1 Saprospiraceae bacterium | reverse complement strand
AGCTTGGATGATTATTTTGATCATAGCTTGTCCGATCATTTTGATCGTGCTTCGGTCAGTTGTGGGAGTAGGTGCAGATGATAATCTTGCCATGATTGAGTCCATGATTCAAATGATTGGTCATCCGTTTGTCGCATTGATCATTGCGAATATATTGGCTTGGTATTTATTGGGTATTCGTCGTGGATGCAGTTCGGAGAGTCTTATGAAGATTTCAAACAAATCATTGGAAACAGCAGGTGTGATCATTCTCTTGACTGGAGCAGGAGGTGTATTCAAGCAAATTCTTGTTGACACTGGTGCTGGAGAAATGTTGGCAAGTATCGTCAGCGCCTCTGCCAGTTATATCTTGGTTTTGTCATTCGTTTGTGCGGCTATTGTGAGGCTGTTACAAGGTTCGGCGACGGTGGCGATGATTACTGCAGCAGGGTTGATTGCACCATTGATCCCATCTGCTTTTTCTCCCAATATGGTCTCCTTGCTTGTGCTTGCCATAGCCAGCGGAGCATCCACCACTTCACACGTAAATGACAGTGGCTTTTGGCTAGTCGGTCAATATTTAGGGATGAATGAGCTACAGACCTTGAAGAGTTGGACAGTGATGACGACGGGTGTTGCGGTGGTGAGTATGGCGATTATTTTGGTGTTGCAGATGGTGGTTTGATGGTGAAAGGCGAGAGGCGAGGGGCGAGGGGCGAGAGGCGAGAAACGGGGGGCGAAAAACGAGAAGAATTATATGCTCATATTGGTTTTCGACTCTAGATGCATAAGCTCCCTGTTCCCCTTTTGCTATTCAAGAGAATTGAACTTTTTTGTTGCAAATTGAATTAATTATATTGCATAACTTTCAATTGGTATCCAAAATAAATCATGAAATTCAACTATAAAGACGAGAACGAATGGTCAGATGATCAAGAGCGAAACATTGCCATGCGAAAAGCCCGTTCCAACATTTTCTTTTTGCGATTGCTTTGGTTGGTCTTCTTTGCAATGGTAGGTGGTGTTGTTTATGAAGAGAACCAGTATCGAAGTGAACCTGAGATGTACATTTTGGGTGGCTTGATATGTTTGGGTTTGATAGTGCTGCTTTTTTTACGGTCCAGGTATTTGATGTTTAAGTATCGGACGTAGGGCTAAAATGTATGGAGCTTACAGCTCCAACCTTGACAGATACTCGCAAAACAAAGCCTAAAGTTACGTTCAATTTCAATGATGATTTTTATTAATATTTTTTTAACCAGACACAGTTTAATGAACTATTCCTAAGCTAACGCTGTTCCCTCCACCTCAAACAAACCCACCCCCATCTTCCTTTCCACCATACTTCTTCGCCAACTGCTCCAAATCTTTCGCTTTTGCAATCCACTCTTCCGAATACCCACAGTTCGCACATACATAACGGTCCACATTTGCTTTCGTGAAAAAAGATTTCGGAACAACATTTTTTGCATGACCTACTGAGGCAGGTCTTGGAATTTTAAATACATTTGAATCATTGCATTTAGGACAAATATGTGTATGCTTCATTAAACACAATTAAAAAATTACAGACTACAAATTGAATCAAATCCACACATCCTCAAATCCCCACATCCTCACATCCCAACATCCCCACATCCTCACATCCCCACATCCTCTCACCCCCTAGGCAAAGTAAAACAAAACACACTCCCTTCACCAAACTCGCTCTCAACCCAAATCTTTCCGCCATGCTGCTCCACAATTTTTTGGCAAGTAGATAAGCCAATGCCAAAACCATCCTTCTTGGCCATCTCAACCTGATTGAAAATATTGAAGATGCTTTTCTGACTTTCCTTTCGTATACCGATACCGTTATCTTTTATTTTAAATATGTAGTGACCATTTTGTTGCGTATGACTAATCTCTACTTTCGATTCAATTTCTTCTTTGTTAAACTTCAGTGCATTGGAAATTAAATTTTGAAAGACACGCTCTATCTGGATCTTGTTGGCTTTGACCTTGGGTAAATCATTAATGATTACAGATACTTCATTTTCTTCGATTTGTTGAGATAGCTGCTTCTTAATCATCTTTAATGATGTATTTAAATCAACTTCATGCCTTTCTAAAGATTCAAGATGATTCACTTTTGCAAAAGCGAGTAAGTTGTTGATCATTACACTTAATTTCGAAGAGGAATTTATTACAAAGTCTAGATACTCCAGTGTCTGATCTGTAATTTTGTTTTTTTCAATGGCTCTTTTTGATAACTGTGCAAAACTTGTGATGGTTCGGACAGGTTGCTTGAGATCATGAGCAGTTGTGTGAGCATAGTTTTCAAGTTGTTTGTTTGAATCCCGTAGCTGAGCAGTCAGTTTCTTTAATTCAATAGATTTTTTTTCAAGATCTAGTTTTTGGTTTTTTAAAATTTCATTTTTAGAATTTAATGCCTTATCAAACCTCGATTGTGCTGAATGGAAGATGAGAATAATACATGAGAAGGTGAAAATAAAGACAAGATTGTCAACAAAATAATCTTGTTGTTTAAGTACTTCTAAGTTGGCTGTATGTGAAGGAGTTTGATAAAAATTGACAATAATAATCAAGCCTATCACCATCATCATCCATAAAAGGGCAAACCTTAAATTTAAAAACAGAAAGGCAATCAAAACAGGAAATATCAACCACCTTAGATTGTATGAATAAATGCCTCCGGTGTCAAGGATATTCGGTATTGACCCGACAAAAAGAAGCAAAGCGAACGCATTGACAAATAGCACCTGATTACCAGTAATCTTGAGAGATATTAAAAGCAGTCCCGTTGCAATCAGTACAAAAAGATAAGGAAATGTGTCATGGATAAGCCCGAAAGCAACAGTAAAATACATGAAGCTAAGCAGGCAAAAAATAGCTATGATTAATTTGACCAAAGCAGAAATTTTCCATCCTTCGATAGAATCAATGTTCAAGCCTGGAGGCAAAAAGAATTGCGCAACTTTTGACAACATACAATCAGCACCTTAATGTAGAAATATAGGATCGAAAAATCTAAGGGAAAGAATCAATCCAAATTATCCCAAATCCAGAAAGCATGGGAATTTATAAACTTAAAAGTCGGCTACTATCCAAAATTTGGATCCATGTTTCTTCCACCCAAGCCACAAACATGGTCATCATAGGAATTAAGGGATATGCAAATCAGGGTTTTCAGTGATAAACAATGACGAAAACTCTTTTAACTTACAACCTATAAATCATTGATAATTTCCTTATTTTCAGATTGTTGTACCAATCTGGAACATTTCGAACAACAGAAATTCAAAACTTCCATGAGAATTTTAATACCCTTCTTTCTTCTTTTTTGGACAAACCTAATTATTGCACAAACTACCTATGTCGTTAATACCACCGATGATGTGGATGATGGGAATTGCAATCCTGCACATTGTAGTTTGAGAGAAGCCATCAATGCCTCGAATGGTGACCAAACAGCCAGCAACATTTTGTTTGATATCCCAGGAAACCCACCATTTAATATAGCTCCCACCAGTGGGCAATTACCTATGATTCAAGATCCAAATACACTGGTTAATGGATTCTCACAACCAAATTTTACGTTGGGAGATATCGTTGTTGATGGCACAGGTTTAGGCATCTGGGCAGGTATGAGAACGTCTGTGAACAACACCACTTTGATGGGTCTGAAAATTCAAGAATTCAACAGAGGAATTTATCTGGATTGGAATGCAGGTGGACCTCCATTGACAGGAACCATCATCACAGACAATATAATCGTAGACAACGCAATAGGAATTGATCAAGAGATCAATTGCATCCAAACCCAAATATTATATAATTATATCGGAGTAAATCCGGATTTGACAGCTGCTGGAAACAACGGTGCCATTTGGAGAATGGAAGATGCTTACATTGCACACAATGTTGTAGGCTTCAATAGTGTTTGGGGAGTAGGAGTCAGCAAAGATTGCCTGGTAGAAAACAATTTTATAGGCGTTGACCAATCAGGCACCATTCCAATCCCTAACGTAGGGGAAGGTGTGTTGGTGGAAGGTAGCAACAACACAGTGAGTTCAAATTTCATTGCTTATAACACAGGAGCAGGTATTCAAACGAATTGTTCCACTTGTATTCAAAACGAATTTTCAGTAAACAATATATATTGTAATGAGGGAGGTGGTATAGTGAATTTGGGGAACAATAATTATGCAGCACCTACGATAACCTCTATTTCTTCTTTCAATGTATCAGGTCTTGCAAATCCTTTTGACAGGATTGAAATTTATGCAAATTATAATAATTGTGCTATTGATTGTCAAGGACAGGAATTGTTTGGAACAGGCACAGCTGATGCGTCTGGGAACTGGTCCATTGGTGGCTCCGTTCCTGCGGGTTATTTAAGCATTTCTGCTTTAGCTATAGACCCAACAAACAACACATCTGAATTCAACTGTAATACAAATGATGAATGTACAGGTGCATTTGGTTTGGAAGTAAATTCTGCTACTTGTTTGTATCCAGTAGATTTCATTTCTGTGAAAAATTCGACAGCCACATCAAGTGGTGACCCATGGTTTGATTGTGCCAACACCGGAAGCAATGCCAGAGACGTTTGGTTTAGTCTCATCGTCCCACCTTCAGGGAATATTATGATAGAATGTCAACCCGATGAAGGCTTTTTCGAACCATCCGTAGAAATTTATGGAGGGAATTGTGGAGCTCTAAATTTTATAGCTTGTGAAGATCTTTCTATTTTCCCATATCAAGTTCCAGTAACAGGGCTATCTCCAGGCACTGAAATATATTTAAGAGTGTATGAGGCACTCGCAGACAACCCTGGAATATTTAAAATTGCTGTCAAAGAAATTGATGCTGATCCAAATCAATGGGTTACTTGTGTCATCGACATAAATGATTTTCTCCCCAACTCCAACTACATTGCTACCCAATTCATTGTTCAATATGATCAGGATGCAACCCCGACTGAAATTCAAAATGTGATGAATGAAGTTATAGCCGAAGGGGGAACCTTGGTGGATGAATGTTCATGTTCTAATCGAACACTGCAATTATGGGGAGAATCTGAACCCATTGAAATGGAAGAAAGAATTGGAACTACCAGAGATAAGGCCAAAGTAGATACAACTGGATATAATTTCCTCCTGGATGGAAACACTTGCTTTGCATACGATTTTTATATCGTCTTTGGTCAAGATCCAGATCCTTTATTTCAAATTGGACTCATTCCAATACCCATTGATTGTGAACAGACAGGAATATATGATGCGTTACCATCTTCACCTTATCCAGGTTCAAATTCGGATCTCGATGTAGATGTAGCCATCATTGATACAGGTATAGAATCTACTCATCCTATTTTACAAGCTGCTATTTGGAATAATCCTGAAAATTTTGATACTGAGAATTGTCAGCTTGGCGATATAATTGGTTACGATTATTTCAATGATGATGGAAACCCAAATGATATTGATGGCCATGGCACTTCCGTGAATGGGGTTGTCGCTGGGAAATTTCCAGCTGATACACAATTGAATCTCATGAATCTAAAATTTTATGAAACTGAAAAGTCAACATTGTTCGATGCTGTTTGTGCTTTATATTATGCGATAGACAACGGAGCAGAAGTTTTAAATCTGAGTTGGGGAATTAAAGTCGATTCAGGAATTCCAAAAATTCTAAAAGATGTTTTGGATTATGCGGAACAAAAAGATGTATTGATCATCAACTCTGCAGGAAACAAAGGAATAGACATTGATACTATTGGGAAATGGCCCGCAGCATATAATCTTACAAATACCATAACGGTGGCCGCATACCAAAGGGATTCTTGGTCTCAGCCTCCGGTCAGAAGTTTTTATTCAAATTACGGAAAGAACACTGTGGATTTGGCTGCTCTGGGATTGGTTGAAACTTCGACTCTAGGTGGAAGCACAGATACCATCGCTGGAACATCGATTGCAGCTCCCTTGGTCACAAGAACAGC
>JAHDDD010000262.1 GCA_020629535.1 Saprospiraceae bacterium | reverse complement strand
CAGCATTTATCCTAATCCCACAAATGGCTATATATTTATAAAGGATAGGGGTGCATACGAAATTCATGTATATGATGCCTTAGGAGTGATAGTTGACAATGTAAATCATGGGAATGATTTTCTAGATCTCTCATCACTTCCAGATGGATTATATTTTTTGAATTTCTCACATGGCACCCTTAACCAAAGTTTCAAAATCCAAAAAGTCAGCCATTAAAATGACTGTTGATGAGGCTTTTACTTTATCTCATATTCTCTAACCCAACTTCTGGGCCCATTTTTTTACCAGAAAAGAAATTAACGTTACTGTATACGATAATATTGGGAATGTTATTTCCAAACAGAAAGTATTAGGCAACCAGATTGACATTGGTGATTTACCAAATGGATTGTACAGTATCTCCTTACTTTCAAATCATTCACAATTGATACAACGAATTATAAAGATTTAAGAATAGATGGAATCTGTATCTACTTACTTATATGCAATACTATTTTACCCATTTGTTTTCCAAGCCTTAAAATTTCAAGAGCTTCTGTGGCTTTTTCAAATGGAAACTCTTGATGGATTAACGGTTTGATCTTATGCGTTTCCATAAAGTTAATGACTTCTTTGAATTCATTTGGAGAACCCATGGCAGTACCAATAAATTGAATATGACGCAAAAAGAATTTGCTGATATGAAATGAAGTCCGCAGACTTCCCGTCGATCCATAGGAGATGATCCTACCTCCATAATTCATGAATTTTAAATAATCATCTAGGTTTTCAGGTGGCGAACTATCTAAGACCATATCAATACCTTCAGATAATTCCTTCAATTTTAAATTCCACCCATCTTCTTTATAATTGGCTCCTCCACTTGCTCCTATTGAAATGGCTTTGTTAATCTTTTCAGTGCTAGAACTTGTAACAAAAACTTTTGCTCCCATTGTAAGAGCCAAGGCCAAACCTTGTTGTGCAACCCCTCCACCGATACCTGTGATCAGTATCTTGTCTCCTTGTTTAACTTCACCATGTCTCTTTAAAGCACGCCATGCTGTAAGTCCTGCGATGGGCATTGCAGCTGCTTCAGCCCAACTCAAATAAGATGGTTTTTCAACAAAGTTTTCTTGTGGAATTGAAATGAACTCAGCAAAAGTTCCTGGATCTGGCATTCCTAAAACCCTAAAAGATCTGGAACTTGCTCTTTCATCATCACCCCAATCATAAGCCGGATAAATAATCACTTCTTTCCCGATCAATGTTTCAGACACCGCATCTCCTACTTGTTCAATGACGCCTGCTCCATCTCCACCTAAGATACAAGGTAACTTCAATCCAGGATACATTCCTTTTTGAATCCACAAATCACGATGATTCAATGCTGCCGATTTTATTCTGAGCAGCACCTCACCCTTTGATGGTATAGGTTTAGAAATTTCTTCTATTTGTAATTTATTATCAGAGTGGAGTACAAGTGCTTTCATTTATTATTGGATACAATTATTATCAATGATCAAATTATCAACATTCAGTTGGTCAGGCAATGGTATCGAAAAGTCAACTGCAAGTTCAATAGAATCTCTTTGAACGAAAGTATCGTCCTGGAGATGAAAAATAAATACTTTATCACCTAGTTGATTTGGAACATAGATCAATTTTTCAAAGCCATCGTCTGTCAGTGCAGATAAGCATAAATTTCTATCTCCAATTCTATGATTGCTAAATCCAAAGATTCCGTCAGTAGGTTCTATCATCCCCGATGCAATTTCAGCTGTAAAAAGCGTTCCACCTATATGAGGAGTTTGAATCCATGCAATCTCTATGGCTGCATCGTCATCTAGGTTTTCAATTGAAACAATATTTAACCACTTGTTGGATTGACCAATATGATCAACCATTGCATAAAGACTCAGCAGCCCATCTTGGAGTTTAAAAACTCCTATCCCTGCACCAAGTTCTACATGTGTTAGGATGGTTATGAATTCAATTTTACCATCGTTGTCAACATCAAATAGTCGGGGTCTTATGTCTTCAAATACAAAATTATCCTGAAGGGTATGGCTGTAAATCTCACCATCAACGAAAACAACTAGCGTCTTTGCTTCAATATCATCACCTAAAATATTGTGCTGGTATTCATTGGTAGGATCAGCGTAATTTGCATATACTGTTCCGTCTGCATTGACCGAGAATTGACCTTCAGGCATAAGATCGAATAGCTGCTCAATCTCTTCCATCACAGTTAACTCATTCTCATTACATCCAGATGCAATAAGTGCTAAAACAATAATTAATGGTAATATTCTCAAATTAATTGAACAATTGTAAGATTAATAATCTTATCGCCACAATCATAATCACAATTGCAGTGACTCTTCTAACGGTCTTTGGTTTTAACCTAAAAATGGTCGAACGAACACCTATTTGTCCACCGACAATGACTGCTAAAACCAAAGGTAAAATTTCAAATAGAGATAAATTAAAGCCTTGATTCACCGTTTGACCTATCAACCCGGCTATTGAATTCACCAAGATAAAAATGGCAGAAGTACCTGCAATCACCTTAGGAGTATCCCACTTGGTTAGATGGAGTACAGGTGAGAGAAAAATCCCGCCACCAATACCAACCACACCAGAAAGAAAACCAATACCTCCTCCTATTCCGGCATTAAAAAACTTGGGAAGTTTTCTTACTATTTCTTTCGTATCAACCAACATCATCAGTGAAGCAAATAATAAAGTAATTCCCAACAAAATAAAAAAGGAATGTTCATCAATGCGATAACGCCCTCCCAAAAAAGCCAGAGGCACACTCAACATTACTAAGGGCAGAATCTTTCGCCATTTGATGTATTTATACTTTTGAAAAAGTACAACAGAAAAAAGCACAACGACAATGTTACATATCAGGGCTATCATCCTTAGGTCTGTAAAAGGGAAGCTGAAAAAACTCAGGACTGCAAGATAACTCGATCCACCTCCAAAGCCTGCAGAAGAATAAATCAAAGCAATTAAGAAGAAGAGCATTGATAATATGATAATCTCATTCAAGAGTCCGACATAATTTTAATCTCTTTCATGAATTGGACCTTTCTTGAAATGTAGTGATCCTCCTTTTTTATTCCTGAGTACTGCCATAATTTCTGCACAAATTGAAAGTGCAATTTCTTCCGGTGACTCAGCACCTATTTCCAAGCCTGTAGGGCTATGGATAAAACCAATTTGTTCAAGATTTAAATTTAGTTCATCCTGTATTTTTTGAAATCTCTTTTTTGGACCAAGTATACCAAGATAAGCAGGTTGGGTAGTGATAAAATGGTTTAGCAAATTTAAATCATGTTTATAATCGTGGGTCATGAGAACAACGGCGGTGTATGCGTTTATATTTATATTTGGGGCCTCTCCGTAGTCCAGCACTGTTTCCGCTTGTTCATAAACATGCTTTGAAAGCTTTTTGGCTTTTCCCAACACTGTTACCCTCCAGCCTAGTTCATTCGCCAATCCGAGCATGGCAAGAATATCATAGTTGTCACCGGCTACAACCAAATGCGTTTCCGGTCTGATAAATTCTAAGAGCACAGATACTTCTCCTGATCCGTCGTACTTAGCTTTGAATAGCTTAGGTTTATTCTTCCCTTCAACTTCTTTGACAAAGTCATTGATTTCATTTTGATCAAGTCCCGCAATGGCACTTTGTTCATTTGCCTCTAGTAAGCTGACCTTTCCTATATGGTCTTTATTAGGATGACTTACTATTTTTAAAAGTATTCTTGGAGCCGTTGTACTTTGAATACTTCTCAAAACTTCAATCTCATTGTGTGGGTCATTTGTATCAATGGGATTGAATAAAACTTCAATACGCCCATTACATCCCAGTCCTACACCAATTTGATTTTTGTCATCATCCATGGTATCATAAACAACGGTTGAAGGTTCATTTTTAAAAATGGCATTCTGTGATCGTCTCAATGCATCGCCTTCCAGACAACCTCCACTGATGCCTCCTATCCAAATACCGGAACTTTGGACCAACATTCTTGCCCCAATTCTTCGATAGCCCGAGGCTTCAAGATGCACAACAGAAGCCAGGGCGACCTTTTCCTTTTCATGGTCGATCCTATCATATTGTGCAATAATTTTTCTGATTTCCTTCATAAAGATTTGATAGCCTTAATTTAAATCTTTACACACATAATCCTACCAAAATGCTCAATAGTTTTCAAAGCAGCATCCAAATTTCTTTAGCTTTGGGTCTGAAGAAATACTTGAAACCATTTACTAGATGAAACACCTACTCGTTAATAGAAACAAAGAGCTCCTTCTGATTTCCTTCAATAGACCTGAAGTACTCAATGCCTTCAACAAAGAAATGATGACTGAATTGAGAGATCTTTTGGTGGAGACCAAGGAAGATCATTCCATTAAAGTGATTGTCATCAAAGGAGCTGGTAAGGCCTTTTCGGCGGGTGTGGATATTAAAGCAGCAGGCCCTGAAGATTTTCTAAAAGGAGGTAGCTTCATGGATCTCGGCCAAGAACTCGCCGAATTGTTTATGGATATGCCACAAGTAATGATTGCCCAGGTACATGGATATTGTTTTACGGGAGCTCTTGAATTGGTTTTATTTTTTGATCTGGTTTATTGTACTAAAAACACTCAGTTTGCAGATACTCATGCCAAATGGGCCATCATGCCAAGATGGGGCATGTCTCAACGTCTTTCTAGGAAAATTGGTCTTGAAAAAGCAAAAGAATTAACTTTCCGCGCACTACGCATTGACGGTCAAGAAGCACATCGTATCGGATTGGTCAATGATGTTTTCGATGAAGAAGAATTAGAAGACAAGGTCAATAAAATTGTCGAGGACATTTTAAGTAATAGTTTTGAAGCCATCGTTGCCATCAAAAAATTATACAACACAGGATTTCAGACAACCTTACAAGAAGGACTACAAATTGAGTATGATGCAGATACTCGATTGAGCGATACTTCTGAAAATTTGAAAAATTTTAATGCCCGATAAAACGCTAATCCTATTAGGTTCATACAAAAGAAATTAACCATGTCACGAGTAAATATTGAAATCCAAAACCACGTTGCTGTAGTCACTTTTAATAGACCAGACAAAATGAATGCTCTTGATCCGGCCCAATTTGATGCCATCATTTCTGCGGGTGATCAATTGGCTAAAGATGCATCGGTCAGGGTTGTCATATTGAAAGGAGAGGGGAAGGCTTTCTGTGCTGGGCTTGATATTATGAGTTTTCAGGCTGATGCAGAACTTACGAATCAATCCCTTATACCAAGAACTTTCGGAATGGCCAATATGTTTCAACAAGTTGTCTGGGTCTGGCGAACTCTTCCGGTCCCTGTCATCGCAGCGGTTCATGGGGTTGCATTTGGTGGAGGTTTACAAATCATGTTAGGTGCAGATATAAAATACATCACAGCTGATACTCGCTTATCAATAATGGAAATGAAATGGGGCATCATTCCTGACATGGCTGGTACGCAACTTATGCGCCACTCCGTTAGAGACGATATCATTCGTGAACTAACATACACAAACCGTGAGTTTTCCGGAAAAGAAGCAGTTGAATACGGATTTGCAACACATATTTCTGATAAGCCTTTTGAAGATGCATTGACCTTAGCCAAAGAAATTGCAAGAAAAAGTCCAAGCGCTATTGTCAAAGCCAAAAAAGTTCTCAACGCTGCTCCTTACCTAAGTCAGGAAGAAGGTCTCATGATGGAATCCGTAGAACAAGCAGCCATTATTAAAAAGAAAAACCAGATGGAAGCCGTGTTTGCAAACATGCAAAAACGTGAAGGAGAGTTTGAGGATTACAGGGAAGCTTGATTACAGATTTTTATGGATTTATGGGATTGTACGGATTTATTATAATACTAGTCTTTTGAATTCCAGAGATGTTTGACCAAAATTTATTAGTAGCCCAACTTTTAGCTTATAGGCTTTCCCCAAGCCAAGGCTCTTTG
>JAHDDD010000261.1 GCA_020629535.1 Saprospiraceae bacterium | reverse complement strand
AGTTGCCATATCAGCCAGCTTAAATGCTATAGCCTGATGTCTACTAATAGGCACCCCAAAAGCTTCCCTTTCTTGGCTGTACTTAACAGATAGCTCGTATGCGCCTTCCATAATTCCTAATGCTTGAGCGGCAATTCCAATCCTACCTCCAGACAAGATTTTCATTGCAAACTTAAATCCAAAACCATCTTCACCAATTAGATTGGATTTTGGCACTTTTACATCATTGTACATGATCGTATGTGTATCTGATGATCTGATGCCTAATTTGTCCTCTTTGGCGCCTATGCTAACACCATCCCAATCCGCTTCAACAATAAGTGCATTGATACCTTTGTGTTCCGCTTCTGCATTGGTTTGCGCGATGACAATGTGTAAGCTGCTGGTTCCACCACTAGTGATCCAATTTTTTGTGCCATTTAGAAGGTAGTGATCTCCCATATCAATGGCAGTGGTTCTTTGCATAGTGGCGTCACTACCAGCCTCTGGTTCACTCAAACAAAAAGAGCCAATCCATTCTCCTGAAGTGAGCTTGGGAAGGTACTTACGTTTCTGCTCTTCCGTACCAAATTTTTCCAGCCCCCAGCAAACCAATGAGTTGTTTACAGACATGATAACACTGCAAGAATTATCAACTTTTGAAATTTCCTGCATAGCTAATACATAACTTACAGTGTCCATTCCTCCTCCACCGTATTCGGGGTCTACCATCATTCCTAAGAATCCAAGTTCTCCCATCTTTTTAATCTGTTCCGTAGGAAAAATCATGTTGGAATCTCTTTCAATGACGCCAGGTAAAAGTTCACTTTGGGCAAATTCTCTGGCCGCTTCCTGAACCGCTAGTTGTTCTTCTGTAAATTCAAAATACATAACAGATTCAATAAATTTTTAAGTCAAAGGTACGATAGTAAAATATCATTACCATACTTGAAATAAGCAAAAGAACTGACACTATGAGGTATGCATAAATGATATTGTTTGCTTGATGAAAAAAGCTCAATGTAAATAAAGAAAGCAGAGATATCCTCGCTACAATATTGGCAATATTGAAAATACTGGCTGCCCGCCCAAAATACTGATTGGGCACATTATTAAATAAATAATTGACCCTAAGAATTCGTGTTCCTGCATTCGAAACTCCCAATAAAAACATAGTTAAGTAATAAATAGATTCACCATTTGTGATACCAATAATCATAAAATTCAAACTGGTCAGAAACATCAAAATGATAATTGAGAGTGGAATATTGATATTCCTGAAAATTATCCGAATTGTAAATCCCGAAAGCAATGCACCTATAGAATAAGCAATGTCTGATGCTGCATAAACATCTCCTCCTAACTGTAAATGATTGTCTACATAAGCGGCGCCCAAGAAAAAGGCTTCCAACATTAAAGCCACAAAAATCATGTAGCTAAATACCCCAAATAGAAAGACAGATCTATTATTTGCTAAAAATTTCCACCCTATTTTTAATCTTTCCTTAAGTGGAAAGTTTTCTGGTTTCCTTTCGGTCAATGCTACGTAACTAATAGCAGATATTATCATCAATGAAACAAAATAAGTGGCACAATCAAGCATGAAGACTTCATGAATTTTCCATGCTTCAAATGAAAAACCAGGATTAAAATGAAATCCAAAAAACTTGAAGCCCTCATCACTTACTCCTTCTAACAACAACACAGCGAAAGCTCCTGCTATGATATTTGTCGATTGTCCCTGAACTTCAAGAATAGATGATATCTTTCCATAAAAGGATTTGGTGGTGATTTCTTGTACAAACGCATACAGACAGGGGTAGTGAATACTATAATTTAAAAAGGTCATGATAAAGACCAATGCTACCAGATTGGAAGACAAGCCTCCATTATTATATCCTATCCAAGAAATTATGCCAAGAAAAAAACCACATACCAAGTTAATGGAAAGGAACACTTTCTTGCGGTCATATTTGTCTACCAAAGTACCACTATAAGGCACCCAAAAGAGTAACAAGATGTTGGCAAAAATGTAAAAAGTAAGAAAGAAGTCAAGCTCACCCTGTTTTGCAAAATACCAGGGTATAGCAATCATGCTAATACTCTGGGCGATTCCCGATATGATGTTGGAAAGAAAAAGAAGGGTTATTGCTCTAAGATTCTTCAAATTAGACCGGATGGACTATTTCCATCAATGTTCTGAATGCTACATAATGTCCTTCATACCTTTTTGTATGATCTTGCTGCAATGCTTTCGCATGCTCTTGTTGATAATCTTGAAATGTCGCCATATTCATAGCAATATACTGGATTGCATAAGTGGTGGCATCATCAGGATCGTTGTCAAGAATTTTACTTATTTGATAGTTCTCAAACTTATTGGTGGCCATAACGTCAGGGATATGCGTTTCCTTCATCCAATGAAGCCATTCATCATGCTTTTCATTTGAGATTTTGACTGTAACGTTATAGAGGATTTTATTATTTGTCATTATTGTCAGAGTTCGTCACCACGTAAAATTCTGAATCGCTTCCTCGAATCAACAGCAAATGTGCTATTGGAATAATCAAGAAATAGTTTTTCATATAATTTACTTGCCTCATCAGGACGATCAAGTATTTCTTCATACATCTTTGCCAATGCATATATTGAATTATCTGCTCTGATTTCTTCTGGATAGTTCTCAATGATGTTTTTATAAGAAGATTCTGCAGCTTCGTAGTTCTTTAATTTCATGTAAAGTCCTGCTTCCACATATGTGATATCATCTTCTAAAGGATGTTCAGGAAACATAACTTTTATTGAGTCTAATTTTTTGAATGAATCATCGTATCTGTTTTGAAAGCTAAGTAACTCTGCCTCAGCATACATTTGCATTGGTACCAATGTAGTATCCAAATTCAAATTATCCATAATGAATACTGAACGATCAATGGCATCATTAGAAATCAATCTTGATGTCGCAGATTTCAAAATATCAAACTGTGCTTGTGCCCATTCAAAATCACCATTATAATATGAAAGCATTGCATTTTTAAATCTTGCCACTTCACCCAAATGTTCTTCTTTAAATTCTTTATCAACCTGACTGTAAAGTAGGGTGGATTCCCAGATATCTCCTTGCATTAAAAGATAATCTGCGAGGCTGAGTTTTGCATTGGCAGAAATATAATTGTTTATGCCACCTGCATCGACCAATTGTTGAAGTATGTTCGTAGCAGCGTCCAAATCATTGACATAAAGGGCAAGGAAATCTCCATACTCTTTTGCCAAATAAGCCGTTCGACTATTGATACCAAACTCATCAAGGAAGGCTTGATATTCATTCACCAGAGTGTCAAGGCTTTCTCTTGTATAATCAAAAGAACGAGTAATACTTTTCCTTTTTGATGTGAGCAATTCATCTTTTGCTTGGAAATAAAATGTATTGTTCGGTCCTTTTTCGTCAACAATGTAGTTATAACCTTTGATGGCTACGTCATACTCTTTTGCATTCCCTGCGACTCGAGCGCTATTCATTACCCGTTGTCCATTTCCACCTTCCTGAATATCGATGGATCTTGCAATGGAGAGTGCTTTGTTATAATTTCCTTGTGTCACATACACCCATTCTAACAATTCCTGATACGGAACATTCTCTTCTTCACTTTGTACTTTTTCAAACAATTGACTTTTCAGTTCATTGAGTCCTTCTTCTGTCTTTATGTTTCTTTGGAAGTTTGTTTTTAAGTTGGTCAGCATACTCTTGTTGTTCTGTGCTGAAAAGAGATAATATTCAATCATCTCTTTGGTGTTGCCCTTCCTCTTGTGGAGATCTGCTAATGAATAGGCAAACATCTTTTTATCACCCATGATCTCTGATCCTCGCTCATATGTTTCTATCGCTTCATCATATTTTGTAAGACGCAAAAAAGCGTTTCCTAATTTTGAAATGATGGTACGGTTGGCTGGCATATTTTCTATTGCTCTTCTATATTGCTTCTTTGCTTTATCTGGTTCGAATCTTTGATCGTATAAGTTGCCCAGGGTAACATATAACTGTACATTTTGAGGATTTGATTTAAGTTGCGTATTGATATCCTTCTCTGCTTCTTCGAATCTTTCATCAGAGATCAATGATTGAATATACTGTTGGAAATAGTAGTCGTTTTTATAATTTGATTTCTGGAAAAGCTTCATGTAAACTTGTGCTGCTTTTTCATACTCTCCTGAGTTATAATATTCAGCAGCTAGCTTACTATCCTGTCCATTGAGTTGAACTTGAAATGCGAGGCCGATGATTAGACAAATAAGGTATCTCATTTCTTTTAATGCTTATTGTTTAACTAACGAATTTGAATGATTGATAGTTATCTGATCAGACTTGTTTTTGAATAATACTGTTGGAAGGATGCCTAAAATTAGTCAGATTGGCTCTAATAAAAAAGCGCTTTACCTAACAGTTAGGTAAAACGCTTTTCATTTATCATTGAATTTAGGCTTGTTTAGCCTTCCAATTTGAATCTTACTGGTAAGGTATATAGTACTTTTACAGCTCTACCTCTTTGCTTTCCAGGAACCCAAGTAGGCATGGTATTAACAACTTTCATAGCTGCATCACCACATCCTGCACCAATATCTCTCACAACTTTAGCTTCTGTTACGTTTCCTGCTTTATCAACAACGAACTGGATTACACACATTCCTTCAACACCATTCTCTCTCGCGATGGCTGGGTATTTAAGGTTTTT
The DNA here is from genome assembly GCA_020629535.1 of Saprospiraceae bacterium. Lineage (GTDB taxonomy): Bacteria > Bacteroidota > Bacteroidia > Chitinophagales > Saprospiraceae > JAHDBF01. Next base: position 1,274 of record JAHDDD010000261.1, on the reverse strand, counting down.
ATAAATGTACTGAAGCATTTTGCCTTTTGCACATTCTTCTTTCTCCTTATCTGTTCCACCAGCATCTTCACAACCTGGGAATCTAGGCATCTGTTCTACCACCTTAAAGATTTCTTCTTCAGCTGGCGGCGGTGGCGGTGGCGGAGGAGGTGGTGGTGGTGCATCTTCTACCACTGGTTCTGGTTCATCTATTACTGTTTCCTCCTCTACATCCATAGATTCGAAAACAGGTTCATCTTCTTCTTCAATTTCTTCTTCAGGCACCTCTTCTATCACCGGTGGTGGTGGCGGAGGAGGTGGTGGTGGAGGTTCTTTGGTTCTTGGAGGTTCGATCTCGATTTCTTCATCGAGTTCGAGGGCATCTTCTGGAATAAATACTTCCTCTTCATAGCTTGTCCAGCTAAAGGCGAAGATGGTTACTGCCAATGCGAGGAAACATCCGAACAGTAATGTTGGTAAAGTAAATTTGAACACATTGACATCTGGATACTTGTTTCTCGCGGTGAGAGGAGAGTCCCAGGATTTCCCTGCGTATTTTTCTGTCAGATTGCTCATTGATTTTCCTCTCAACGAGTTTCTGAAAAAGAGAATTATCCCAATGATCAACAAGGCAATCACGGCAATGGCTGTCACTACTGTTATCCCTGTCATCGAAATGTCATTCATAGAACCTGATTTTTAAAGTTAAAGGCCGATTGAATCTTTGGCATTTTTACCAAAAATATCAAATTATGGTTGGCTTAATAATATTAAACCGACATTTTCTCCATCCAAAAAACAACTGAGACAAATAAATCATATGTAATTCATTGATTCTCTTTTTTGGTGGAATATCAAATGAGGTCCAATGCTTTAATTAGACCTTTGATGTAAGATGCAAATTGAAATATTTTTGGTGGGAAGGTGGGAGGAGAAATTTGAGTTTAGGGCATAAAAAATCCCGTCCGGGGTCGACAGGATATTTATTTTTTTGATTTTTTGGAGTTTATCTAGTTATGATTTAGTCACACTCGTTTTTCTGCTTTCAGCCAATTTTTCATCGCAAAGTTAACTCTGTTGATGACGTCATAGTTGATTGAATAAAAAGTACATTTCCCAACTTTGTCTCCTGATACGACACCCGCTGTCTTTAAGATTTTGAGGTGTTGTGAAGTCAAAGATTGTTCAATCTTCAAATGACCATAAATAGAATTTACTTTGATCTTGGCATTTTGGTCTATGTACTCGAGGATTTTTAATCTCAGGGGGTGAGCAACCGCTCGCATAAGTTCAGT
>JAHDDD010000260.1 GCA_020629535.1 Saprospiraceae bacterium | reverse complement strand
TTTTTTGGGTTCGTTTTTCATCTAGGAAAAAGGAATAGAATTATATAAATTAAATTGACACAGTATTAAAACTAAAAAGTCCCCACCCAAAGGCAAGGACTTTTTTATTTTCAAAATAGGAATGATTGATTATCTCGCTACAGCTGTAGCTCGTTTTTCTCTAATTACGGTTACTTTCACCTGACCAGGATACTGCATTTCATCCTGTATCTTTTGGGAGATCATAAATGCAAGATCATCGGTAAATGCATCACTCACTTTCTCACTTTCTACGATCACACGAAGCTCTCGACCCGCTTGGATAGCATATGCTTTTTGTACGCCTTCGTAACCCATGGCAAGATCTTCCAGTTCGCCGATTCTTTTCAGATATGATTCAAGAATTTCTCTTCTGGCGCCTGGTCTTGCTCCTGAAATGGCATCACAAGCCTGTACGATAGGAGAAATAATATTGTTCATTTCAATTTCATCGTGGTGGGCTCCGACAGCATTGAGTATGACCTTATGCTCTTTGTTCTTTTCGCATATCTGCATACCAAGCAATGCGTGTGACAATTCTGATTCTTCTTCTGCCACTTTTCCAATATCGTGCAGTAGACCTGCTCTTTTTGCCATCTTCACTTGCTTTGGACTCAATCCCAATTCTGCAGACATCACTGCACACAGATTGGCCGTTTCTATTGAGTGTTTCAACAAGTTCTGACCATAACTGGATCTAAACCTCATACGTCCAATCATTCTGACCATGTATGAATTAAATCCATGGATGTCAAGATCGATAACGGTTCTTTCACCGATTTCCTTGATCTGATCTTCAAGCTGTTTTTGAACTTTACTAACGGTCTCTTCGATTTTCGCAGGGTGGATTCGTCCGTCGGCAACCAATCTTTTAAGAGACAATCTGCAGACCTCTCTTCTGATCGGGTCAAAACTCGAGATGATGATTGCTTCTGGAGTATCATCAACGATGATTTCAGCTCCGGTTGCTGCTTCAAGCGCACGAATGTTTCTTCCTTCTCGTCCAATGATCTGACCTTTGATATCGTCTGAAGGTAAGTTAAATACAGATACAGTATTTTCAATTGTATACTCAGCACACATTCTTTGAATGGTCTGAATGATAATCTTTCTGGCCTCTTTTGAAGCACGTTCCTTGGCGTCAGTAATGGCCTCTTTTTCGATGGCCAATGCGTCCGTTTCTGCTTTGGCTTTTACAGCTTCCAACAGTTGTTCTTTGGCCTGTTCTTCAGTCAACTTCGCAATACTTTGCAGTGCCTGAATTTGCTTTTCATTGGCCTGTTCTAACTCTTCCTTCTTTTTGCTAACGATTTTGATTTGCTTTTCGAGATTACCTTTGATGGCAGCAATCTCAGAGGCTCGGCTTTCTATGGTTTCTGATTCGTTTTTCAGATCCTTTTGCTTAATGTCGAGCTCTTTTTCCAGTTGTTTCAAATTCAATTCTTTCTCCTTTTGAGAAACCTTGAATTCGCTTTTGTACGATTCGTAATCCGATTTTAATTTCGAATACTTGTCTTTGGCTTGCTGGATTTTCTTCTGTTTGATGCTTTCATTCTTTCTTTCAGCATCAGTGACCATTTTGTCCGCTTTGCTTTGGGCTTCTGCAAGTTTTCTTTCAGCCGTTAAATTGGCTTCCTGGAGCGTCAAATCAGCCTTTTTATTGACTTCTTCGATTTTCGATTGATTTGATTTTTTCAATATCACATTGGATACAAAAAAACCAACGACTGCTCCAGCTATAAGACCTGCGATTGCTAGTATTCCCAGTTCCATATATCTAGATTTATAAAGTGAAATACATCACATAGCTGAACATGCGGACGCGATTATTGTGCTTCTATGAAGCTAAGAGAAAGTATGTAATTTATTGGGTATCGGTCTGTTTTGCCGAAGTTAGGGGCTAATATTTTGAGGCCAAAGGCCAAATTAATACTCATTTTCACTATAACCTTTTCGCTGATATTTCTAACCAAAGGCGATTGCTCCACTGTTCTTTTCCTCGCTATATAACGTATATAAATATGTTTAAATCCTTCAAACACCCAGCTTTCTGGCTGTTTTTAACAAATATCTTACAAAGATAAGTTTTTAAATGATAAATTGTTCCAGGGGAGCTAATGAGGTCCATTTCAATGAGGCATGTGGCAATTTTCAATCATGCTCATTCCATACCCCATCGTTCAATATTTCCATCATTCAATACAATCGTCGTTCATTTTTCATTTTTCCCTTTTCGGGAATGTTTATCCGATAATGAGAAGGGTGACATGTCACAGAATTGTCTTTTTAACAGTCAGGCAATGTTATTGCGTATTACATTCCATTAAACCAATTACACATTCATGAAGTATATACTTCCTTTTCTGTCAATGGTTTTGCTTTCAATACCATCCATAGCTCAGGTCTATGATGATCACTTTGGTGCTGGGCATGAAATGGGTATCAAGGTGACAAGTTCACCTCATAATACTGCCGATACCAGTCAGTATACATTGACTGGAACGAAACAACTGCCTGATTTGGCTGGAGCTTCAAGATTTTTGTCCCAGGCGACGATGGGAGTGAATTATGAAGAAATTGAAAATGTTACAAACATTGGCATAGAAGCATGGTTGGATCAGCAATATGCATTGCCGGTAAAATCATTCGCAACCAGATACGACGAAATATTTGCTGATATCCAAACCAAAATATGGGACGATCGACATTTTAATCTTTACGGAAGTTTCGTCTTCTATGATTTCATCTTTAATGAACCTGACAAACTGAGACAAAAAGTAGCTTTTGCTCTGTCACAAATTTTCGTTGTCAGCAAACAAAGTGCAGCATTAGATGATGAAATTCCTATGCTCGTTCGCTACCATGACTTTTTTCATCAAGGAGCATTTGGAAACTATAGAGACATTCTCGGACAAGTGGCCTACAGTCTGACCATGGGTCGATATCTCAGTCATTTTCAAAACCAAAGAGCTGACTTGATTGGGAAGACCTTTCCTGATGAAAATTTTGCAAGAGAAATTCTCCAGCTTTTTTCCATCGGTCTCCATCAACTAAATTTGGATGGAACATTGCAATTGGACGCAGATGGCAAAGTGATTCCTACCTATGATATTGAAAATGTTGCTGAACTTGCGAAGATCTTCACAGGCCTTGCTGCCGAATTAGATAGCGACGGAACAATCAATGATAATTTCTTTGACATTTCTATAGATGAACTTCCACCTATGATTATGTTCAATGATTATCATTCGGTGGGAGATAAAAATATTTTACCAGGAGTAACCATTCCTGCCGGTCAAAATGGTATCGACGATATCGAACAAGCATTGGATGCCATTTTCAATCATCAAAATGTTGGTCCTTTCATGGCCATCAGGTTGATTCAAAATTTGGTAAAATCCAATCCATCATCGTTATATGTGAAAAGAGTAGCTTCTGTTTTCAATGACAATGGTCAAGGCGTTCGTGGAGATCTAGGAGCAATGGTAAAAGCCGTATTGTTGGATCCTGAAGCAAGAGAATGTGATTGGATTGACCATCCACAAAATGGAAAATTGATCCAACCAATTGAACGTTTTACGACCTTGTTCAATGCATTTGATATTAGTTCACCTTCTGATACTTTGTGGTTTTATGATGTTACCGACTTTGATGAAAAAATGAAACAAGCTTTTCAGTATTCACCGTCGGTGTTCAATTATTTTTCTCCTTTGTATGCAGAAGATGAATTCATCGCTCCACTTGATTTGGTCTCTCCAGAATTTCAAATTTTGGATGCCATCAGTTCCATAGGTTATATCAATGAATTGGAAGATGCTCTTAAAAAGAAACCATTTTCAAATAAGACCGCTACCAATGACATTGGTCAATACCTTGCCACTAACAACAACGACGAACCCATTCTGGATTTTACTGACGAGATAAATATTTACAATTCACAAGGAGTGTATCCTTTGTTGGATCGTTTGGATATTTTGATTTGCAGAGGTCAACTATCTCAGTCAGTTAAAGATATTATAGCGAATACAATAAATCAAAATGAGGCTAGTGTTAGTGGATATGATTCTACTGATGCAGTTCATGATGCCCTTTATTATATTTTCATTTCACCTGATTACATGATTCAAAAATAACGGTTCGACCGTATTCAATAAAGAAGAAAGTATATGTCTGGCAGCAGAAGAAATAGAAGAGAATTTTTAACCCAATTAGGATTGGGATGCGCGCATGTAGGTGCCGTTACCTTGTTGAATGGTATTACAAACATGGGCTTGCTCAATGCAGCGGCATCAGCCAATAAATCATGGGTGACTACATCAGCAAACAATGGCGATTACAAAGCACTTGTTTGCATCTTGCTTTCTGGCGGGAATGACAGCTTCAATATGATCATACCACGAAATCAGGATTCATACAATGATTATGCAGCGGTGAGAACCAATTTGTCGATCCCGCAAGCTGATCTACTCCCAATTAATCCTATCAATCCTGATGGCAGGGAATATGGTTTGCATCCAAGCATGAGCAATATTCAGAATCTTTTTGAGACCGGAAAATTATCATTCCTTGCAAATGTTGGAGCTCTCGTGAGACCCACCACATTGAATGATTACAATACCGGACTAAATCTACCGGTAGGCTTGTATTCGCATTCTGATCAAAGACAACATTGGCAGACCTCAGTGCCGGATGACAGATCAGCCGTAGGGTGGGGTGGAAGATTAGCAGACCTCCTGCAATCCAACAATACCAATCAGGAATTTTCTATGAGCTTGTCATTAGATGGTCTGAATTTATTCCAAAGAGGAAATAATATTTTACCATATACAGCAAGTACAAAAAACAATGGTGCAGCATTATTGAATGGTGCAACGAACACAAATTTTTATGAGACTCTAAAGCGAGAAACCATTGACGATATTTTCGAATTAACATATTCGAATGCCTTGGAACAAGCATATGCTGGTGTGATTACTGAATCGAAAGCCAACTCTTTTGAATTTGATGCTGCCATTGCAGCAGGTACTCCTGTCACTACTGTATTCGATGAGACGGATAACTTTCAAAAGCAATTGAAGATGGCCGCAAGAATTATGGCTGCCAGAAATGTATTGAATGTGAGCAATCAAACTTTCTTTATTCAATTGGGTGGATTTGATGCACACGATAATAATCTAGAAGAACATGCATCGCTATTACAGCGACTTGATAATGGTATTCAAAATTTCCAATTAGCCTTGGAAGAACTTGGACTGGAAAACAATGTGACCACCTTCTCGATTTCAGACTTTGGTCGAAAGCTGGTTTCAAATGGAGATGGCTCAGATCACGCTTGGGGTGGACATGCGTTTGTGTTGGGTGGCCAAGTGGCAGGAAAACAAATCATTGGAGAGTTTCCAGAATTATATTTAGGAAACCCATTGGATACAGGCGGAGGAAGAATAATCCCAACGACCTCAACAGATGAGTTTTTTGCAGAACTAGCCATCTGGTTTGGGGCTTCAGATTCAGATCTTTCATACATTTTGCCCAATCTGCCCAACTTCTGGGTGCCGGGTCAGGGCAGTGCACCTCTAGGATTTATGGTTTAACTTCAATCGCAAGCTCATGAATATCAAAACTAAATATCAACATATATTCTTCATTGCGATTATCTGCATACTCTCAATGGACACATACGCTCAATGCGTAGATCAAGGAAATTTCTGGACCGAAAGCTGGACCTCATGTCAGCCATCAAATAGTCCGAATCCAAATAAAGGAATCAGGTACTGGCTCATGTATGAATTTAATGAGCCTCAAGCCATTGATAAAATCCATGTCTGGAATGAAAACAGAACAGGAATGAGTGGACAAGGTGTCAAGACTGTTTACATGGATGTCTCCATTGATGGAAACACATGGACCCCCGTTAGTAGCAACGCATACACTTGGCCGAAAGCACCAGAAACTTCAGATTATGAAGGTTTTGAAG
>JAHDDD010000259.1 GCA_020629535.1 Saprospiraceae bacterium | reverse complement strand
AAATCAATAAACCAATCTCATAAAAAGATAAGCGTATAATAAAAAGACGAAATCCATAAACTAGTCTGCACCAAAATTGTGCAGAAACGAATTCACTTAATCTACATTATCATGCAGAAAGGAATTATTACGTTCGATAATAGGTTGGTCGTCATCTTCCATCGAAACACTCATTCGAGACATTTTCGATTTGGTGGAAGATCCTATATCGTCTAGATCTACTTTCCTTCTCAAGTAAGCGGGTTCGTTTTCCATTTCCGCAATTACCTTCGGAGATTCTAAGGGCTTAGTGATTAAATTTCGAAGGTACCGCTTCCGGTCCTCTTCTTTTTTCGATGCGGTCATTGGTTCAGATCGCTGTTCCTTTTGTACATAGGGTTCATCAGATTGTAAAAAATAATCAGATGTAACCTTCTCATTTATAGGCGAAGATACATTATTCTTTTCTAAATCTATAATATTCGAAGAATTTTCATCATCCTTTACTGTCACCACAACCGTATCTCCTTCAATATCAAATGGTTCATCAAGTGGGACCTTGATTTGAGGCACTTCCAATTGCTTTTCAGCAATTTTTGCTTTGTGGAATCCAGTAGCAATTATGGTCAAACTTATTTTATCTCCTAGCTTATCGTCTGTACAATTTCCCCATATCAAATCGGTACCGTGGCCAGCTTCATCTTGAATGTAATCAGTAATAATTCCGATTTCATCCATCGTAACTTCTTCTTCGGTTCCAGAGGTGATGTTAAGTAGTATGTGTTGTGCGCCTCTAATATCATTGTCTTCAAGTAGAGGTGAATTGATGGCCATGTCGATGGCTTTTCTCGCTCTGTCTTCTCCACTTGCAACACCCGTACCCATGATTGAAACACCACTGTTGCGCATAACGGTATTGACGTCTTCGAAATCCACATTTATCTGACCGTGCTTGGTAATTATTTCAGCGATACCTTTTGCAGCAGTTGTTAAAACATCATCGGCTTTTCCAAACGCTTCTTGTATGCGCAGATTGCCATACATTTCACGCAATTTATCATTTGAAATAACAAGAATGGAATCTACACATTTCTTCATTTGTTCCAGTCCCTCAAGAGCATATCGATGGCGTCTTCTTCCTTCAAAACTAAAAGGCAAAGTGACAATACCCACCGTTAATACGCCCATTTCTCTTGCTGCTTTGGCAATGATGGGTGCTGCACCTGTTCCGGTACCTCCACCAAGACCTGCAGTTACGAAAAGCATCTTAGTTCCTTCAGAAAGAAATTGCCTCACTTCATCAATTGATTCGATACAAGATTGCTTACCTACTTCCGGAATAGAGCCCGCCCCTCTTCCATCGGTAAGACTTGGCCCCAACTGTAGTTTTGTTTGCACGGGATTGTTTTCAAGAGCTTGAATATCAGTGTTGCTTACTGCAAAATCGACACCCTTGATTCCCTGCTTGAACATATACGCGACTGCGTTACTACCGCCGCCACCTACACCAAGCACTTTTATTATCGTTCCATTTTTCTTTGTAAAATCTAGTTCCATTGAGATCGTGTTAATCGGATTAAGTGATGTTTTCTAAAATTCTGAATCTGGGGTATTTTCAAAAAATTCTTTCGTATAAGTAAAAAGCTTATGATACCACCTACTCTGAACCATTGACGTTCCTCTACTCTGGTGTGTATCCTGACCGCCTTCTTTTTCTTCACTATGAGCAGAATCAATGATGCCAACTTCTTCCATGGCCGTGGTTTCCATCTTTGCCATCAATTCAATGTTGTCAAGTGTGGTCACCAGCAAACCGATTGCTGTAGAATAAATCGGACTTGCTAAGGTGTTTGAATATCCGTGGGCCAATTGTTCGATCGGTAATCCGATTCTTGCATTCAACCCAGTGTGGTACTCAGTCAAAAGATCAATGTTCTTGAGCAACGAACCACCGCCCGTTAATACGATACCCGCGATCAAGCTATTTTCGTATCCAGATCTTTTGATTTCCCAAAGAATGAGATCAAAGATTTCTTCTAATCTGGCTTGGATTATTTTAGCAAGATTCTGTTCTGAGATTTCCTTAGGATCTCTTCCTCTAAATCCAGGTATCGTGATGATACGGTTGTCGTATACTTCATCGGCCAATGCAGAACCAAACTTCACTTTCAGTTTTTCTGCTTGATCTTTCATCACAGTACACCCTTCTTTGATGTCACTAGTAATGATATTTCCACCAAAAGGAATGACAGCCGTATGTCTGATTATTCCTTCCTGAAAGATTGTTAAGTCTGTGGTACCTCCTCCGATGTCCACCAATGCAACGCCTGCTTCTTTCTCTTCTTCACTCAAAACAGCTTTTGCTGATGCTATAGGTTCAAGTGTCATATCAGCCACTTCCAAACCTACTTTCTCTACGCATCGCATAATATTCTTTGAAGCGGAAATTTGCCCGGTGATAATGTGGAAGTTGGCTTCAAGTCTGACTCCCGCCATCCCTACCGGATCTATGATATCTTTTTCATCGTCGACTGTAAATTCCTGAGGAATAACGTGCAAAATTTTATCACCCGGTGGCAATACAATTTTGTACATATCATTGATTAATTTTTCTACATCTTCGACTGAAATTTCGGAGTAAGCATCATTTCTCACCAACAAACCATGGTGATGATGACTCTTAATGTGTTGTCCAGCAATTCCAACGTGTACTGATTTGAATTTTCTACCGCAGTTCTTTTCTGCAATTTCAACAGCCTCACGGATTGCTTTGACAGTCTTGTCAATATTGGCAACTACTCCACGAGATACACCTTCCGACTTAACGGTACCAACACCAACAATTTCAATTTTGTCGTATTCATTTTTCAATCCAGCAATGGCACACACTTTGGTTGTACCAATATCAAGCACCAATGCAAGTGGTCCTTCAGAATTGTAATCGAAATCCATAATACTATTCTCTTTCATCGGTTAATTGTTTTTACTTCACGCCAACAATCTGGTTTTCATAACTAAGGTTGATCTCTGAGAATCTATCCAGACCAACTCTTTTCACTCCTTTTTTATAATAAAGTCTTAGCTTTTCAAATTTCGTATCCAATGAGATAGCACTGCCAATCATCACCTTAGATCTTCCCAATTTAGGAACAAGAATTACTTCTTCCATTTCATCCACATGGATCTGCTCGATCAATGATCTAAGGAACGGATCTTCGTATACGCCAATGGCAACATTATATACATCTTTCAATGAATTCCTTAATTCGGTTTTGTAACCTGGTTTGTATTCGTCAATATTGCCAGTAGCAACTGGTACCCGAATTGCTGTTGCATTCTCAGCAGGTATAACTTCACCTTCTGTGTCTAAATAAAAGTCATCGAAGTATGTCGTTTCTATTCTGACAATGGGTTCTCTTTGCACAATATTCACATGCAATGCTCCTTGCTTGTCAAAAAAGACTTCGGCATTAAGTACTCTCTTATCCTTGTTGAGCATGTGCTCGACTGCGGGCGGATTGAAATCTTTGAGAGATGCACGATCAATATCAAATCCACAATAATCTTCAATCTTCTGATGGACCGATTTAGAATTGATGAGAAATTTATTTTCGGAAAGAGGTTTGATGTGAATATCAATCTTGTTGACAGGACGCATTTGTTTTTGTTCAATACCAATGAAAAGTATTGCAAAAACCAAAATGAGAGATGAGAACATAACCACTTGTCTCAATCCTGCTGAGTGTCGTCGTTTTCTTTTTGAGCCTGCCAATTGCTATTTGTTTAACACCTGTATGATTTCATCGTGATATTTGTCTATATCAGACGCCCCTAAAGTCAGGAGTACATCAGGCGAAATATCATGCAATTTAGGAATTAAATATTGAACTTCAAGCAAATACCCATTATTATTTTTCATAATATCTAAAATCATAGAGCTACTAACGCCTTCAATAGGCAGCTCCCTTGCTGGGTAGATTGGAAGCAAAATAAGCTCATCTAATTGGTCTAATTCGTGGGCAAATTCTCGATAAAAATCTTGTGTTCTACTGTATAAATGAGGTTGAAAAATACCAGTAATTTTGCGATTTGGATACAGTTTCCTAGCTGTAGAAATAGCTGCTTTGAGCTCTGTTGGATGATGAGCATAATCGTCAATTAAGACACACTTTCCATTGTCGAAAACCTTTTCAAATCGTCTCTTTATGCCTTTGAAGGAAACAATTCCTTTAAGTAAATCTTCTATGGAAAGGCCTGTCTTCAGACATGCAACAATGGCACTTGCTTTGTTTTTGACGTTGTGCAATCCGGGCATTTCACATGGAATATCAGCATAATAATGATCAAAGAGTTGAAGATCAAAAACGAATCGATGATCCTTCACTTCCACCTTATTTATCTTAGGACCGAACTGCGATTCAAATTCAATGATGTTGATCTGCTGGCTCTTCATTTTTTCCCTCCAGGTATCTGAAAATTTATCAATCAGTCCGTTTTGGAGAATGATATAACCCTTTGGCTTCACCTGTTCCGTCAATCGTTCGTATGCATTGATTAGGCTTTGATAATCTTTATAGATATCAAGATGATCAGCATCTAAACTTTGGATTATGAGAATTCTGGGATAAAGATGAAGGAATGATCTGTCAAATTCATCCGCTTCAGCGATAATCCAATTTGAACTTCCTTCAATATAATTGCTATTATAATTTTTCATGATTCCTCCGACAAAGGCTGTCGGGCTGAGACCCGCTTCGTGAAGGAGGTGAGCCACAACAGCGGAAGTACTCGTTTTTCCGTGCGTACCTGCCACTGCAATGCATTCTTTCTCTTCAGAAAGTAGTCCCAGCACTTGCGATCGTTTCAGAATCACAACTTTATTTTCTCTCTTAAGAAAAGATAATTCTTTGTGATCATTCGGGATGGCTGGCGTATACACCACAAGGTCAATATCATCAGGAATCAAAGAAACATTTTCATCATAATGTATATTACAACCTGCCTCAGACAAAGCATCCGTTAGTTTCGTTCTTGTCAGATCATATCCACTCACTTTGACATTTCTGGACCGGAAGTATCTGGCTAGGGCACTCATCCCTATCCCACCAATTCCTACAAAATAAATGTGTTGATATGAAGACAAGTCAGGCATATGGACCGGCCAGTTTAATGATTTCCTGACAAATTAATTTGGCTGCATCCGGCAATCCAAACTTGGTGATGTTCTTGGATAATTTTCTTCTTTTACCTGCATCATTGATCAGCGCAAGCGCTTCTTTGTACATATCATCATGGAGCGATTTGTCCTTGACCAACAAGGCTGCATTTTCATTAACCAAAGCGGTAGCATTCATGGTTTGATGATCCTCAGCAACATTGGGAGAAGGCACAAGAATGCAAGGTTTTTTGACCAAAGCCAATTCAGAAATAGATAAGGCCCCAGCTCTGCAAATGATCACATCCGCAACAGCATAAGCCAAATCCATTCTGTCAATAAAAGTCATGGGAAATATATTTTCAGATCTTGCCGCAGCAGAATCTTTGTATTTGTCTGTATAGAGTTTACCCATCTGCCAGATCATCTGGACATCAGATCTTGAATCTAATTGCTGATAGGTTTCTGAGACTGCTTTATTCATAGAGGCGGCACCGAGGCTTCCACCAAAAAGCAAAATTGTCTTCTTTGCTGGGTCAAGCCCGAAATGTTGATAAGCAGATTTTAGGTCCACCTTGGTTTTCCATACATCTTCACGGACCGGATTACCTGTAAGTACAATTTTGTTTTTAGGAAAAAATCTTTCGAGACCGTTGTATGCGACGCAGATTTTATCTGCTCTTTTTGCAAGAAATTTATTTGTGATACCAGGGAAAGAATTTTGTTCTTGAATCAAAGTAGAAATACCTTTTCGCTGTGCGACATATAAGGTCGGTCCAGAGGCATATCCTCCTACTCCAATCACGACATCCGGCTTGAATTTACCAACAATTCTGTTGGTTTTAAAAATACTCCCGATGAGATTGAAGATGTTCTTAATGTTTCTTAGAGAAAACT
>JAHDDD010000258.1 GCA_020629535.1 Saprospiraceae bacterium | reverse complement strand
TGATCAGCATTACTTGTAAAGACCTTTCAAAAGTGAAAGGTCTTTCATGTTTTAGGGATATTTCATTAGTTTTCCGTTCAATTCCAATCTGATGAAATGTAAGAACATATATGTGGCTGCTTCAAGCCAACACGTAGGCAAGACCACCTCCACGCTTGGTATTGTCTCATCTTTCCAACAAGCGGGATTAAAAGTAGGTTATTCCAAACCTGTAGGTCAGAATCATATTGATGTGAATGGGGAAAAGGTTGACAAAGATTCAGTCCTTTTTGCCGATCTTTTGAACTTTGAGATTGTTCCCTCATTACACAGCCCTGTCATTTTAGCCCGGGGTGCTACCAAAGCCATTTTGGATAATCCAGATAAATACGATCTTGATTCAAGCATTCAGCATGCGAAGAAAACATTGGAGAAGACTAATGATTTGATCATTTATGAAGGTACAGGTCATGTAGGCGTCGGTAGTGTGGCCAACCTCTCTAATGCCAGGGTAGCCAAAATGCTTGATTCTGAGGTTATTATGATCGTTGAAGGTGGGATCGGAAGTACCATCGACATGTTAAATATGTGTCTTTCGCTTTTCCGAGAAGAAGGTGTGCCTATTATGGGAGTCATCGTTAATAAGGTAATTCCTGATAAAATTCCGATGGTCAAGAAATATGTAGGTAAATGGTTGGCCAAAGAAAAAATCCCATTGTTGGGTGTTCTTCCATATGATAAAACCTTGGGCTATCCTCTCATATGGACCATTGCTAAGGCAATTGGTGGCACCATTGAGAAATACGATGAAAAGGGTTATCAAAAAGTGGATAAAATCATTGCAGGATCATTGGTTAAGAAAGATGATCTTGATCCAGAAGGTGATGCTATGCTCATTGTCAGTTCAAGAGTGATTGACAATGCCATACAAAATATCAAACATCTGACCAATGACGATGAAAAATGCCCCTTATCGGGAATTGTGGTCACTGGAGAGGAAGAATTAGCGGAAGAAAGCATGAATTATATCGATACACATAAAATACCATTGATTCGCACAAATTTGGATACATATGGTGTCGTTGTAAAATTTTCAAAACTAGAAGTAAAGATCAATAGACGTACTCCCTGGAAAATAGCCAAGGCAATAGAACTTATTAAGGAAAATGTCGACTTAAAATCTCTTAAAGAGTTGACTATTTGTGACTTAAAATAGTAACTTCGTCATACTAATGGAAGTTGTTCTATAATGATTGGCTAGTGTCCGGGCTTTTTTCCTTTAAACCTTAAAAGAGCTGCCCGGCACTAGTTTTTTTTGATCCCTACCCAATCTAATCCATTTATTCCCTATTTTTTTATTGCGGTAACTGATTGATTATCAACGTCATATATAGGTCTGCTATAAATTTTTCGATTTTTCCGAAAAGCAGAGTGACTTTTCAGAATATTTTGGTCTTAAAAACGGAAGTTGTTCTATAATGATTGGCTAGTGTTTGGATTCTCCAAGCACTAGTTTTTTTTATGCCATATCTATTTTAGTGGATTTCAGAATCCTAATTTGCCTTTCTTGTCAAAAAGCCTTGAATCTTCCATTTATACTTAAAAGATAACGCGGTGTATACAGACATAAATCACCTATTTCACCCGGAAAAGGGCCCAGCCTAATAGAAAATAGAATTATTGCAAATTTTCACCCATGGAGTGGCGGAAACCCTTTCTCACTTCATCATTACCACACCATCAGCCATAAATTTTAGTTCCTCTACAGGCTCGGTGATGGCGGCAATTTCTTCTTTAGATTTTCCTTCATCTTCTGCATAGTGGCGGAGTTCGTCAACAGAAGTGACTTCCTTGTATCCTTTTCCTCTCATGACAACCTCCCTTCCTTCACAGTCTAAAGGCATGAAAAAGCCGTAATCTTTGAATTTTACGAATACGCTGGCACCATTTTCGTCTTTGATATCCATCCAGCAGCCTTTGACTTTGCAGACAGATGTAACTGTACCTTTTACTTTTGTTTCGACGGATTCTTGGGTTTCAAGCTTAGAGATGAGTTCCGAGACAGTAATAGCCCCTTTATCATTGATTTGCTCACCAAAATGTTCAAATTTGCCATCGGCCGAAAGGCTAGGCTCTTTTTTGGATTTACAAGAAGATAAAAGGCTAAGAATACAAAAAGAGGTTATCATTAAAAGAGCTAATCGTTTCATAATCAATGGTTTGCGTAAAATATTTTGTTGATTGAAGTTCCTTGATAATTAAATCAAATAATTTTTATCTTTGCAGCCCTAATTTAAAACATTTATTAATATCTAAATTTTTTCATGCGTCAATATGAAGTGACCTTCATCGTCGATCCCGTTCTGTCAGGCGATGAAATTAAAACGGCAGCCAACACGTACAGTAATCTCCTCAAGGATGAGGGTTGTGATCTTGTACACGTTGAGAATAATGGTTTGAAGCAATTGGCTTATACCATTAAAAAAAGAAATTCTGGTGTATATCATACCATTGAATTCACTACTGAAAATGGAGCTGTAATTCCAAAATTGGAACTATCTCTCCGAAGAGACGAACGTATTATCAGATTCCTAACAGTCCATTTAGACAAGTACGCCATTAAGTACAATGATGACAAAAGAAAAGGTCTCATTGGCAAGAAAGAAAGAGTGGTGAAGGACAATGATGATGCAAAAAAGAAAGACAATAAAAATCAATCAAACGGTAAAGCTGCTGCGGCAGCCAAAAAAGAAGCTACTCCTGCACCAGAACCAAAAAAGGAAGAGCAAGTTGCTCCACCTGTAGAGGTAAAAGCAGATACGCCCGAACCGGTAGTTGAAGAAAAAGTAGAGGTTGAAACTCCAGCAGTAAAAGAAGCAACGCCAGAGGTAGAAGCAAAGGTGGAGGAAAAAGTAGAAGAAGTTAAAGCAGAGAAAGTAGAAGAAGTAAAAGAAATTAAAGAGGAGCAAGTTGCTGTTGCTGAAGAAACCAAAACTACTGTTACAGAAACTGTTACTACTAATGTTGCAGCAGGTGCAGCTTCTGAAAGTGTAACAACAAGAACAACAATCAAAGGTCTCGATGATCTTACCAAAATTGAAGGTATCGGACCAAAGGTTGTAGAATTATTGAATGCAGGAGGTATCATAACCTTCAATGGTCTTTCACAAGCGACAGACGATAGATTGGGTAAAATTCTTCAAGAAGCAGGGGCGCCATATTCTGGTATGACTTATACTTCATGGGCTGAGCAAGCGAAACTTGCAAGTCAGGAAAAATGGGATGAGTTAAAGACCCTTCAGGACAAACTTGTAGGAGGTAAATAATTATTAACAAAAAGAAAAAAGATCATGGCATCTAGAGATGATATAAAATTTTTATCGAATCCCAATCTTGGAAAGTCTAGAAAGAAATACTGCAGATTTAGAAAGTATGGGATTAGACACATTGACTATAAAGATCCAGACTTCTTAGCTCAGTTTGTTAATGAGCAGGGAAAAATTCTTCCAAGAAGAATTACTGGAAATTCATTGAAGTACCAAAAGAAAGTTGCAGTTGCAATCAAAAGAGCCAGACACTTGGCCTTTATGCCTTATGTAACTGATCTTTACAAATAGGAAACTACCATGGAAATTATACTATTAAAAGACCTAGAAAAAGTCGGGTTCAAACATGACGTCGTATCCGTTAAAAATGGATATGCCCGAAACTTTTTAATACCTCAAGGCTTTGCTGTCATTGCCAATGCTGATAACAACAAAAAGTTAGATGCATTGAAAGAAAAAGAGAGACAAGCTGAGTTAGCGAGAGTAGATGAATACAAAGAAATCAATGCCAAGATTGATGGTAAGACTGTAAAAATTGCAGTTAAAGCTGGTACCAGTGGAAAGATCTTTGGTAGTGTTACAAATGTACAAGTAGCTGCTGCTTTGAAAGAAGCATTCGAAGTAGACATCGATAGGAGAAAAATTGAAGTTCCAGAAGATATCAAGGAAATCGGCACCTTCGAGGCTGTAATTAACTTACATCCAGAAGTTGTCTCCAAGGTTAACCTGGAACTGGTTCAGGACTGATCAATTTTTAAATGGATAATCATTGGGCTTGCATTTGTTTGTGAGCCCTTTTTTTTGCCCTTACCTAAAACTGACATTGCGGACCATGGATTTTTAGCCAGTCCTCGTACTTCTCATAATCAGGCATAGCTTTTTTTACAATGGACCAGAATTTTTTTGAGTGATTCAATTCTTTGAGATGGGCTAACTCATGTACTATTACATAATCCAACACTTGCATGTTTGTCAACAAGAGCCTTGTGGACAAGTTTATATTTCTTTTTGATGAGCAGCTTCCCCAGTTGGAGGTATTGTACTTTAAACTTATACGTTCAATACGTTCACTAAAATGTTTTTCATTTAGATGATGGACTCTTCTCCTTATGGCAGGTAAATAGGCTGCCGTCAGTAATTTGATTATTACTTTTCTGATGGCTTCATTCTTGGGCTTTGTATTTGCATTAACGGGGTAAAGTATGCGAATATCATCGTCAACAATTTTGGCCGTTATATTTTTGCGATCATCGGGTACTAAATTAAGTTTATATTCTTTTCCTAAGACAGTCAGAAGGTCTTGGTCCTGGTAATTTCTAGTACGAATATGATCAAGCATACCAGGTTTTTCCATTTCTTTTTGTGTAACCCACTGTTGGAGTTTTTGAAGATGCTTAGACAGCTCCGGTCTGCTGAAGAAAGGAATCCTGAGAATTACAGATTTCTTGCCTATTGAATATCTTATAGAGTCGCGATACTCGACGTATACACGCACTTCAATTTTCTCACCTTGTATGTCTATGAATTCTTTAGAATATTTAGCCATGCTTTTGATCAAAATCATTGATCACATCGCAGAGCTTATTAATTCCATCCATCTCCATCGCATTATAAATCGAAGCTCTGAATCCACCAACAGATCTGTGGCCTTTGATGCCGATGCAATCAGATTCGGTTGAAAAACGCAAAAAGTCATCTTGAAGTTCTTCATTGCGAATTTTAAATACCACATTCATTTTAGATCGATCTTCATTTCTCACGGGAGCGAAGAAAAGTTTCGAATCATCAATGGTTTGATATAGTTTGCCCGCTTTCGCTGAATTTATATTTTCAATTTCAGCAACACCTCCAATCGACTTCAACCATCTCAAACTCAAAAGAGAAACATATATAGGGAACACAGGTGGCGTATTAAAGCTTGAACCTTTATCAATATGTGTTTGATAATTCAGCATGGTTGGAATATTTCTTTCCACTTTACCGAGAATGTCTTTTCTTAAGATGACCAAGGTCACACCCGCTGGTCCAAGATTTTTCTGAGCACCAGCATATATAATATCATACTTGTCTATATTCAATGGTCTACTGAAAATATCAGAGGACATATCAGCTACCAATGGACAAGCAAGTGAAGGTATGTTTTGGTATTGGGTTCCGAAGATGGTGTTGTTTGTTGTGATATGCGTAAATCGATATTCTGCACAATCACCATGGATCTCTGGTATATAATTATAGTTCTGATCTTTGGATGAAGCTATTACTTCGATTTGACCAAAGTTTTTGGCTTCTTTGATGGCCTTTGTTGACCAAGTGCCAGTATCAACATACGCTGCTTTTTGGTCTGAACCCAGAATATTCATACAAGTCATATAGAATTGAGAACTTGCTCCTCCTGTGAGGAATAGAACTTCATGAGTGTCAGGAATATTCAATAGATCTTTTACCAATTGCTGGGATTCTTCCATCACCGCAGTAAATTCTTTTGATCTATGAGAAATTTCAAGAATTGACAATCCAGTGCCATTAAAATTTAATACTGCATCTGCTGCTTCTTGGAAAACAGGTTTTGGTAAAATAGCCGGTCCGGCATAGAAGTTATGAGGCTTCATAAAATGATCAAATTAAAATTTTGATTAATGTTTAAAGTATAGATGAAAATTACAAAAATTGCAAATCAATTAGTTGCTATTTTGATATTTTAATCTATCTTTGCAAACCCTTTTCGAA
>JAHDDD010000257.1 GCA_020629535.1 Saprospiraceae bacterium | reverse complement strand
TTGGAAGTTGTTTATAACAAATTGGTATTTCGAGTTTAAAGAACTACTTCTATAAAATAATATGTATTAAGTTACCCATATTGTTGCAAGAGATATTCCGCATTACACATTTTGGTTGAAATTTGGCACAAAAGTTCATACCTCTTGACAGCGGTTTTGCAGATGTATAAAAAAATTGATTTTGAGTAGGGGGAAGATGGAAAAAAATAAAAATTTTCTTCTCGAGAAAAGTTTTCCACAGTGGAAAAAATATTGTGTAGAAAATGAAACCCCTTGAAAATAAGGGCTAAAATTCTACCTGAAATCATATTACAAAAAAATTTAATATGGTAGGTAAAAGTTTTCCACATCTGTTGAAAAGTCTGAGGGATATATTATAAATTTTTTTCATTTATTTGTGGAAGGATTAATACACGATCCGACCGAGAAATTTTGATAACCCGCGTCAGAAAATTCTCATTTCATTTATTATAAACCAAACCGATGATGACGAGTCTTGTAAAAGACTTTCACAGGTTCCTCTCTCTCATTTGAAAAAGGAACCAAAGCATTGAACACAACTAAATTTGAATTGATGACAAAGAACCAAAACGAACCTTTATTAGTAGACAACCCCAACCGGTTTGTCCTTTTTCCGATTGCACACGATGACATCTGGGCCTTTTATAAAAAATCTGAGGCTAGCTTTTGGACAGCTGAAGAAATTGATTTACATCAGGATATCTCAGATTGGGAGAACAAGTTAAATGATGATGAAAGGCATTTTGTTAAACATGTTTTAGCCTTTTTTGCTGCCAGCGATGGTATAGTCAATGAAAACCTGGCCGAAAATATGGTCAGTGAAGTACAGTACACGGAAGCCAAATTCTTTTATGGATTCCAGATCATGATGGAAAACATCCATTCTGAAACTTATTCCCTCCTAATCGATACCTATATAAAGGACCCCAAAGAAAAGGACTACCTTTTCAACGCCATTGAAAACATGGATTGCGTAAAGAAAAAAGCAGATTGGGCATTCAATTGGATTGATGATGCCTCATTTGCCGAAAGGCTCATTGCCTTTGCAGCGGTTGAAGGAATATTTTTCTCAGGTTCATTCTGTTCTATTTTCTGGTTGAAGAAAAGAGGACTAATGCCTGGACTAAGTTTCTCCAACGAATTGATCTCAAGAGACGAAGGGATGCACTGTGACTTCGCCTGCTTGTTATACAATGAACACATAGTGAACAAACTTCCTAAAGAAACCATCGAGAAAATAATCACAGACGCAGTTGAAATAGAAAAAGAATTTGTTTCTGACTCGTTGCCTGTGAAATTGATCGGTATGAATGCAGAATTGATGTGTCAATACATCGAATTTGTTGCAGATCGTTTGCTCGTAGCCTTGAGAAACCCCAAGGTGTACAATGTTGAAAATCCATTCCCTTGGATGGACTTGATATCACTTCAGGGTAAAACCAATTTCTTTGAGAAGAGAGTAGGAGACTACCAAAAGTCGGGAGTACTGGCTGACAAAGCCGATCAGGTATTCTCACTCGAGGAAGACTTCTAAGAAGAGCATTTATTTTTTCACATTTTAATCGCCACCTACATGCAAGTAGTTAAACGCTCCGGAAGGAGGGAAGCTGTACATTTCGATAAAATTACAGCAAGAATTAAGAAACTTTGTTACGGTCTAAATGAGAACTACGTAGACCATATTGAAATAGCGAAAAAAGTAATACAAGGTCTTTACGACGGAGTAACAACTTCAGAACTAGACAACCTCGCCGCAGAAACAGCAGCGACCATGACAACAAAGCATCCAGATTATGCAATCCTTGCTGCAAGAATTGCCGTATCTAATTTGCACAAAGGAACCGACAAAAGCTTTTCGGCTACAATGAAGGTTCTTCACGAGTATATCGATCCTAAAACCGATCAACCTGCCGGATTGATCAGTGACGAACTAATGGAATTGGTTGAGAATCACAAAGATGTGATAGACTCTGCCATCATCTATGATAGAGATTACGACTTTGATTATTTCGGCTTCAAAACCCTGGAAAGATCATATCTGCTAAGAGCAAACAACAAAGTAGTTGAACGTCCGCAGCACATGATCATGAGAACTGCGCTTGGCATCCATTCAGATGATCTGGAGGCAGCCATGGAGACCTACAATCTCATGTCCGAGAAGTGGTTTATTCACGCAACACCTACCTTGTTCAATGCCGGAACACCTAAGCCGCAATTGTCGTCTTGCTTCTTGTTGTCAATGACAGAAGATAGCATCTCAGGAATTTTCGAAACCCTTTCACGATGTGCTAAAATCAGCCAGTCAGCTGGCGGCATCGGATTAAGCATTCACAATATCAGATCAAAAGGATCTTACATAAAAGGTACCGGAGGTACATCCAATGGTATCATTCCAATGTTGAAAGTATACAACGATACAGCCAGATATGTAGACCAAGGCGGTGGGAAAAGGAAAGGAGCATTTGCTGTATATCTCGAACCATGGCACTCAGACATCCATGATTTTCTCGATCTGAAGAAGAATCACGGGAAAGAAGAAATGCGTGCAAGAGATCTCTTCTATGCTATGTGGATTCCAGATCTTTTTATGATGAGAGTTGAGCAGGATGCCGAGTGGTCACTGTTTTGCCCTGATGAAGCACCAGGCCTTCACGATAAATATGGTGGAGAATTCGAAGCTCTATACCACAAATACGAAAAGGAAGGAAGAGCAAGAAAAACAGTCAAAGCCAGAGATCTTTGGTTTTCAATCTTAGAATCTCAGATTGAAACAGGTACTCCGTATATTCTTTATAAAGATGCTGCCAACAAGAAGTCAAACCAGAAAAATCTGGGGACCATCAGAAGCAGTAACCTTTGTACAGAGATAATGGAATACACTTCTAAGGATGAAGTAGCTGTGTGTAACTTGGCCTCACTTTCATTGGCCAAATTTGTTAACACGGATACAATGGAATACGATTTCGATAAATTGTATGAGATCACCAGAGTTGTCACAAGAAACCTGAATAAGGTTATAGACATAAATTATTATCCTATTCCTGAAGCGAAGAACTCAAATATGAGACATCGTCCAATTGGAATTGGAGTACAAGGTCTTGCAGATGCATTCCTATTGTTGAGAATGCCATTTGACAGTGCCGAAGCCAAGAAGTTGAATAAGGACATTTTTGAAACCATCTATTTCGCCGCGCTAACTGAATCTTGCGAACTTGCGAAAAAGGAAGGTCCTTACCAAACTTTTGAAGGTAGCCCAGCCAGTGAAGGCATCCTCCAATTTGATATGTGGGGCGTCGAACCATCAGACAGATGGGACTGGACCGGATTGAAAAAAGAGATTGCTGAAAGCGGTATACGAAATAGCTTGTTGTTGGCTCCAATGCCAACAGCGAGCACATCCCAAATTCTTGGGAACAACGAATGTTTCGAACCTTATACCTCAAACATTTACAGCAGAAGAACTCTATCAGGAGAATACATCATCATGAACAAACATCTTCTGAAAGATCTCATCAATTTGAATCTTTGGGATGATGAAATGAAAGAAAGATTGATGGCTGCGAATGGTTCTATTCAGGACATTCCAAATATTCCAGATCATGTCAAGAGTTTGTACAAGACGGTCTGGGAATTGAGTCAAAAAGTCATCATAGATATGGCAGCAGACAGAGGTGCATTCATTTGCCAAAGCCAAAGTTTGAATCTGTTTGTCGAGTCTCCAACGTTTGGAAAGCTCTCTTCAATGCATTTTTATGGATGGAAGAAAGGCTTGAAGACAGGAATGTATTATCTGAGATCTAAAGCTGCCGTTGATCCTATCAAGTTCAGCTTGAGTGCAGATTATCAAGAGAAGTACAAAGACAAGCAGAAAGAAGGAAGTGGTGCTTTTGATATTGAAGAAAACAAGGAAGCACAAAATGAAGAAGTACAGGAAGGAGCTGTCTGTAACATGGACGAAGGTTGTCTGATGTGCGGTTCCTAGAATAATAAAACTTAGATAACTACAATAAAAAAAGCCAGCTGCATTCAGCCGGCTTTTTTTTATTTACACCCGTATAATTTAATTCGGAATCTGCTTTGAGCAGCATAACCTATCTGACTGACAAATTTGTAAATTGAATCTCATCAAATCCATCAACAATGAAACCCATTCTGTAGTTTCCACTGTTGAATAAGCTCAATCCAAGGCTTACATTTTTTGTACCTACAGGTACCATCATTTCCATTTCTCCATCCATATTGTAAACTTGAATCATTGATACTGTGCTTTCAAAAATGAACTCAACCTTTTCTTCTTCTGTATTGAAATCTGAAAACAAGATAAAATCTTTCTGAGCCTCATTGTCAAGTAACACTGTAACTCTGCTTGACTCGATCACTTTGATTTCTCCTTCTCCAATATTGCTTGCAAGCGCTGAAACATTCAAGCTGAAGATTGCTGCGGTGATTAGGATTAGATTTTTCATAGTTTCAAATTTTAATAGTTGAAGTTGTTATTTATATGACTCCAAATCTAGTACTGAAACCTATATACGTGCAGCTACATCGATCCTGCATGGTGCTACATGCCTACTACAATTGAGCCTGATGAGGAGAATTATGTAAAGTGGAAGACTTTTGGGAAGGGGAACATTAATTGAAAGTTGTGTTGATGAATATGTGTGTTAGAATATAAAGCGCATATTAATATTGCATATTGCCCGAACCAAGACCAGAAAAACAAAAATGTGAATGCTTCTAAAATAAAACATTCACATTTTTGTTTTTCTGAGATTAACGCCAATATGTAAAAACTCTTGTTAAGTGTTAACCTGGCAGCTAGTTTCTAAAAGAGTACTCTTGAACTAACTCACTTAATCACTGGCTCACCAAAATTCATCTACCTTTCAAAAGGATCTGAATACATTGGATTGGTCGTAAAACTCTCATCGGTCAGCGTATGTAAGAAAGCCTCCAAAGCGTCCAGCTCCAAGGAGCTGAGGTTCATGGTCAATGCTTGGCCAGTACCCACAAGAAGTTTGTCATCAAGGTTTGAGTGAGGTTTGATATCTGTATTGTAATGGTTCAATACTTCTCTCAAGGTCTTGAATCGACCATCATGCATATATGGACCGGTCAATGCTATGTTTCTAAGGCTTGGAATTTTAAACATGCCATTGCCTCTTCCTTGGTCTTCATAGTTGAGATCGAGACCAATGTTGGCCGTGCCATCTGTATGGCCATATTCTGAACCAGCATCATCTTCTGCATCAAAGTTTACTCCAGAGTGACAAGATGCACATTGGGTTTTTGTACTAAAGAATAGTGCCATCCCGACTTTCTCCAACTCTGTGAATCCCTCAAAGTCATCAGCTATTTCTCGGTCGAAAGTTGATTGGGTAGTATTTATTGAAGAAACAAAAGTGGCCAATGCCTCTATGATTCTTTCTCCTGATATATTTGGCGTTCCATAGGCTTTTTCAAAAAGTTCTGGGTAATAGTCTATATCATTTAATTTGGCAGATAGAACTTCAAAGCTCTCAATACCCATTTCCACATGGTCAAGGACCGGATCCTGAACCAGGTCAAACAAACTACTCCTTCTTCCGTCCCAAAAGAATTTATTGGCAACAAAGGTATTGTTCAAGCCCATTGAATTTCTTCTGGTAGTTTCACCTCCAAATCCTATACTAAGAGCCGAGTCGTCTGCGAATGCCTTATGTTGTCGATGACAGGATGCACAAGCAGTGACATTATTTTTTGATAAATTTCCATCATAAAACAAAACCCTACCTAAAGTGGCCACCTCATTTGAGATTGCATTGTCCATTGATTCGAAATTGAGTTGATTGTCGCACAAATTCAAACAAGGGTCTATGACCAAACCTGTCCCTATACTTTCCAATTGCTCTGCGGTAGGCAATGAAAGGTTGTGCACAGCATTCCTGCTTGAATTGTAATCGTACACTTGCTCGGGTAGCTGGAGTGTAGCATTAGTAACTACGGGTAAAGTATCATTGCATGCTCCAAAAGAAAATATC
>JAHDDD010000256.1 GCA_020629535.1 Saprospiraceae bacterium | reverse complement strand
CAAGAAGAAAATTTCATTCCCAAGCTAGTCTCTGAGTGAGTACAACGAACGGTCTCTCTTCCCGCAGCGAGCATAGCGAACGATCCCGCCTCTCAAAGGGTTACCTTTCACAAAAATCTACATTTATAGGTAATCATTATCAACACAAAATTTTTAATCATGAGAACAACAACACAACTGCTATGTCTATGCATGGCTTTTATTCTGACAGGACTAATCACGAGTTGCACTTCAGAAGTTGAAGAATCTTTGATTACAGAAGAATCAATGAAAGAAACGAAACTCGAAGAAAGAAGCTGCTTGGAAATTCCATGGAGCTCTAAACACAGAGTAGAAATTTCATTTTCTGCTGTGAAGGACAATGTTGGAGAGGTAAGAGAAATAATGGTTGATGCATCCTCATATGACGGGAGTGTCATTGCCAACAATGCTTCTTTAGGTGCATCTCAGTTATACTTTTCTGCAAGGATAGATCGAAGAGGAGAAGGAAGAGGGACTCAAACCATTACTTCTACACTTGGTGATCTATTTGGAAGTTTTGGTATTTACGAGACAACGGCCCAAGGAAGCGGATTGAATGCAAGGGTCCGTATTGATGGAGGAAACATTGGACTTCAGTCAGCAACAGGAACTTTAAACAGAAGGGTCTTCACATATCCTCAACTGCCTGCAGATGTACGAAATTGGCCAGACTTGGGTACAGTCACCGCTTGGGTGTACCATTCTGGGAAAATATGCTATTAATGTAAGATTAACATACATTGCTTAATTCCCTAAAGGATCTTCTCAAAAAGTTGGGAAGATCATTTAGATTTTTTGGAGATCAGTCAAGGGCAAAAAAAAGATCACCCCCTCAGATGATCTTTCAAACAATTAACTAATGTAAATTCGTATAGATTGACTAGACGGTTCAAATTAATATGACTTGGACTTTTCATCAGATAGAATCAGACCAACGGTCGAAAAAAAGAACAAATGGTCAATTTCTCAAGAAATTCTTTATTGTAAACCACAGACTTTTATTCCCATCAAGTGATTTCGAGTAATCACGAAATGCCTTCCCTCCCCGTCTGGAACATTTCAATGTTGCACCATTGATTAAGACTAAAGTTAAATTTGAATGGTCGTAAGATTTTACAAAGGAAGGGTTGATTAAAGTGCTTTTTGATACCATAATAAATCCGCATTGCTCAATGAGGAAAGATTTATAATATCCAAGATTCCGGATTGCTTTAAAGTCTGCTCCGGTGTCTGTGTATAAATGACATATTGAGCCTTCACCTATGAGATGGCTGATTTCACTTGTATGAAAGAATACTGTTTTGCCTTTCGGTAAATGAAAGGCCAGTCTTGAATTTCTCAGTTCGCCCTCATTTTCCACCAGATTGAGAAGTACTTCGACTTTTTCGTTTTGGTAGGTTTCCTGAATTTTATTTTCAACCTTACTCAGTGCTTTCTTCAACTCGTTGTCATCTAGTGGTTTATAAAGAAAATCTTGAGCTGAAAATTTAATAGCATTGATTAAATGGTCTTTCTCTTGTTGGCCAGTGATGAAGACTATTTCAAAATTAATCAAATCCTTATTGGCCAATTTTTTTAATAAGTGGAAAGATGTGCCCGTAGGCAAATTTACATCCATAAATACAACGTCGTAATTGTTTTCAGAAATGAGGTATTCAGCTCGATCCAAACTTGTCGCTTGATCAATATGTTCATATTGATCTGAAAATTTCATGATCCTTTCTTTGATCATGTCTGAAGTCTGCGGTATGTCTTCGAGTATCAATGCTCTCATTCCATCATTTGTAATTCTACAACGACCTTGGTTCCTTTTGACTCTTTGTTCGTATGTGTTAGATTAATTTTTCGACCTAGATTTTGTAACACGGCTATTTTTTTGTGCAACAGTTCGAGTCCATGAGATTTAAACATGGGGATTGTTTGCGATACTATCTGATCTTTATTTTGTATTCCCGGACCATCATCTTCGACTATGCAAATTATAAAACCAGCTTTTTCAATTCTCCATATTACAGATACATGGCCCGGCTTATTTTCCGATCCAATTCCGTGTTTTACAGCATTTTCTACAATCGGTTGAATGATCATGTGAGGGATATATGTATTCTCCTCATCTATATCTTTACTCACCTGAATTTGATATTGCAATTTCTCTCCTAGTTGCAGCTTTTGAAAATCTAGGTAATGCCCGAGCAGTTCGTTTTCTTCAGCAAGGCTGATTCCTCTTACAAAATCTCCTTTTGAATTAGCTTTTTCTGATTCCACCGATGCATCAAGAAATTTTCTCAACATTTTAGAAAAAGAAACGAGGGCTTTGTTTGCTTTTTCAGTATCGTTCTTCAATACCAAACTTTGAATTGTACTCAATACATTGAAAATAAAATGAGGATTTAATTGTGATTGTAATGCTTTGGCTCGAACATAGTTTAATTGTTGTTCCAGTTCCGTTCTTTCTTTTCGCCGGCGGGCTAGATAATATAATAGCGCAAACAATAGTATGCCCAAAATGAGAATTAAAAACAATGCATTTTGATAGAAGTCGGGCGTTTTATAAAATGGCATATCAACTTCCAGTTCAACTTTGGTAATAGGAATTTCATCATCCTTAGAAAAGCCACCGGTTTTACTTCGCACTGAAAACGTATACGAACCCGGTGATAAGTTAAAATATCTCGCTGTCGTGCTACTTGTCCATGGTGTCCATTTTTCATCAACACCATCTAATTTGTATTGGTACTGGGCTACTTTTGGTTGATTAAATCCTATGGATTCGAATTCAATGCAAAGATTCTTTTCTCCAAATTCAATGTTAAGTAAGGAATCAGGATCTGTCCATTTTATCGATTGATTGTTGATTTTTCGAATCAATGTGTTTGAAAACATTGGTTTAAAATTCAAATCATTGATGTTAACAACCGTCAGTTTGGTTGCTGAAGGAATCCAAAGTAAAGAGTCTTGAAGAAACATCCCTCCCTGTGCTACTTCCTCTCCTAAAAATCCGTTTCTGTGGTTAAAGCTTTTTATCAATGTATCTCCACTAATATAAAATGCATCAAGGTTTAGAATGGCAAATTCGTCGGTGCAACCTATCGCCAGAATACTATCGTTGACTTGTTGTATTGAGAGCACCTGATTTTCAATATAGTCTTTACCGATATGTTGAATTGAATTGGTCATTGAATTATGAAACCACAATCCGTTTCTGTTCCCAAGCCAAAGATTTCCATTGTGATCATTATGTAAACAAGTGCCTCCAACTTTGTCATCAGCTTTTGCTTCAACTTTGCTAAATGTTTTCTTTTCTTTATTGAAAATGGTCAAGGATGATCCACTTCCGATCCAAAGTTCTTTTTCATTTTTAGATTCAATACTTAGAATATAACTTTTTGTAATTTTCTCATGGTCAATAATTTCCTGGACATTTAGACTCTTTGGGTCGAGTACCAGCAACTTATTCTTTCCACCGAAATAAACCATATCATCAACGGTATCGTAATATGCGCAAAGCAATTCAGAATTGTATTTCCTTATGTCAATGTTTTTTACTGTTCCGTTTTCATATATTATTATAAAATTGGACGAAGCAATATATACTTTATCTTCAACCAAAGCAGGCTTAAAATAATAGCGAGTTTCGAAGTCATTGTTTATTGGATGAAATTCAAAAGGATCAAGCTTGACTTCATACAACCCCTTTGAATAATTTGCAAACAAATAATTGTCTTTATAGGGAACAAAAAACCAAGCATCTTTTAATTCCGGTTGGTTGAAATTTCTAAAATGAGTTTCCGTAAAGTACTGTACTCCGTTCTCAGAACTGTTCCAAATATTGCTGTCAAAATCGTAAATTATATCATTGTTTGTTGTGTTGATAAGACTGAGAGAATCGATTCTTTTGTTTTTTTCATTGATCCGATAAATGTAATTTTGATCGAAGAAAATCGTTTCTTTCCATTTATGTATTTCAATATTTTGCAAGATTCTGTTTTGCAAAGTAGTTTGGAAAATAGGTTCTTTATTCACATGATCGTAATAAACAAATTCAGTCTTTTCTGGATATCTATATTCAATAACATGATTCCCATAGAAATTGGGCCACCAAGCAAGTATCCTTTCATCATCCGCGAGTTGTTCAATGTTTATATTTAGGGTGTTGAAGAGGTGATCTGCTCCATTTATAAATTGAGGCCCATCTAAATAACCTTGTACTGCAAGAGAGTCTTTATAGTTAAAAGGTCGTTCTAAAAGAATATCGAATGTATTCAGGTCCACTTTTTTGAAAACACTTTTGATCGGATCAGTATTGAAAAGTGTATCGTTATGAATGAATGAGTTCCATTTTGACCTACTGTAAATGGAGCTATCCATCTGCGTAAAATTGGCTCCGTTGTACTTGATGAGGTTGACGTTTTCTCCTTTTTGGAAAAAAATCAATTCTCCTATTTTATTCTCATAGATCTTTACAAAAGAAGGGTTGACGTCAGCGGGGAATTGCAAACTTTCCCATCGATCGCCATTAAAGCTTGCTGCTCCATTTTTCGTTGCTACCCAGATGTATCCACGAGAATCCTGAAGCATATCCTGAACCTGTATCTGTGGTATACCATCATGAGTACTATATTGTTTGGTAGGCCGAATTACTTGAGCAGCTGTATCGACACAAGCGATGAATAATAATATTACTAATGAAATTCGCAATCTATTCCTTTCGAAAAAAAGGAAAAGTATAAAAGAATGGTATAAAATCAGAAATTCTAACCGAGAATCTCTTTATGGACCTCTGTCAATTTGCGTTGAATGTCAGAAAGTTTCTCTTCTATCAACGAATCAAAGGCATCTTTGCTGTCAGAAAAACTTAGGTGAGCATAATATTCCCAAACTTCATCGATTTCAGAATAACTGATCGTGTATGGCAGATAGGAATCATTGTCAGATATAAGGTGGACCAGCTGGTTGGTCTTTTCGTTTCTTAATCTCTTGTAGACCACACCATTTTCTTTGCTTACAACCACATAGGTTTTGCCATCTTTTATGTCATCAAGTTTTTCAACAAACTTTGAAATGATGATACTCCCAGGCTCCATGGGAAACATGGAATCTCCTGTGATTTGAAAGCCTCTATAAGTACCCACAGGAATATTTGGAAACTTAATCTTCGGCAAATCTTTTATGTATTCTGGGTTTGAATATGAATCAAGATAACCTGCTTCTGCTTTGGTTTCCACCAATTCGATGTTTTCATTCCCTTCTGAATCTGTTGTAATGGCGAGAATGCGAAGTTCCCCTTTAGAAGGACTATTCCCTTCGCCGTATTGCAGTTTGGTTTTTAAGAGGTCGTCTATAGATACCTTATAGTATTGTGCAAACTTGACCAATGTCTCCATATTGGGCTCGGTGTACCCTCTTTCATAATCACCCAATGTGGTTCGTGGGATACTCATGATTTCTGAAAGCCCTTGCTGTGACAAAGAATTTGTCTTCCTTAGATATTTAAGATTCTCGCCTAACATATAACAAATATATGAAATGTCGACAAAAACGTCAAGTTTTGGTTAGGATTTCCGACAGAGGAAATTCCAGCCACAGCTGAATTTTAGTGAGCTGGTGAGCTGGTGAGTTAGTGAGCCAGTGACTTTTTGGGAGGGTCCCATTAACACATTAACCCATTGAATTTTCAAATCAAACTTTCGATAAAGCATCATCGAGATCTTTTTTCAGATCTTCAACGTCTTCGATACCTACACTTAATCTGATGAGAGAATCTGTTAATCCCACTTTCAATCTTTCTTCTCTTGGAATAGAGGCATGGGTCATAGAAGCAGGGTGACCTATCAATGATTCAACACCACCTAAAGATTCTGCAAGAGAAAAATAATGAGTTCCAGAAAGAACCTTGTTGGCTGATTCTTCCGAATTGTTGTGCATATCGAATGAGATCATTCCGCCGAACATCTTCATCTGTCTAGCAGCAACTTCATGATTTGGATGATCTGAAAAACCTGGGTAATACACTTTCGCAACCT
>JAHDDD010000255.1 GCA_020629535.1 Saprospiraceae bacterium | reverse complement strand
ACCCCGGGTTGGTACTTCTTTGACATTAAGTCAATGATCACATCGAAGGAAGCACTATTTTTAAGGAAATCCAATTCTTTTAGGTCAATGATAAGGACCGGAAAACTGACAATGTTCCTGAAATACTCAAAATATGAATTCTGGATTTGAAGCAGATAATCAGCTTTTATTCCAGTCTCGATATCCCGACCCCGACTTTCTATATTTTTGAGGAGGATATCAACATCTCTGTGGAAGTAGACCAACAAATCTGGCTTTGGAAAGTTTTTCTCCATGATCCCAAAAAGAAGTTGGAATAACTTGTATTCTTCTTCGTCGAGGTTTTTTCGGGCAAAAAGTAAGGTCTTCACAAAAGCATAATCCGACAAATAGAAATCATGGAACATGCTCACAGAGGTTAGAGTAGTCTGTAGTTGCTTGTACCTCTCTGTCATAAAAAACAACTCTACCGTAAACGCATATCTAACCGGGTCTTGATAAAACAGTGGTAGAAATGGGTTGTCTGCAAACTGCTCTAAAATGAGTTCGACCCTGTATTCGTAGGCTAGCTTTTGGCAGAAAGAAGTTTTGCCAGCACCAATGTTGCCTTCCACACAAACGTAGCTATATGGAATCACAGGTCTAGACATGCATTGCGTCTTTAATTCGTGATTCATAAAGCAGTATGCTGGTGCTCTTGTTCAAAATCGGGTGCATTTTCTTTGGACAAAGATCATGCAATGGACTCAAAGCGAAGCTCCTGTTTTCCAGATTTTTTTGTGGAATGGAAAGTTCTTCTGTTTCGATGATCAGATTCTCATAGTACATGATATCAATGTCGATGGTGCGAGGGCCCCACTTTTCCTTTCGTTCTCGTGCTAGCTTTGATTCAATTTTTTGACAATGCTGAAGCAATTCGATGGGACTCAGTATGGTGTGTACCTCAATTGCTTGATTTAGAAAATTTGCTTGATCTCTCTTGCCCCAGGCATCTGTTTCGTAAATCTTGGAAACCTTGATGATGCTCGTGTCATTATTTTCAATACTTCTCCTGGCCGCCTTCAAATAAGAAAGCCGATCACCAATATTTGAACCCAACAAAAGAAAGGACTGACACCTCATGAACAGAAAAGAACTTAGCCACGCAAAATATTAAAAATATTTCAGATATGAGATTTGTTCTTCGACTCTTTAATTTCCTTTCATTGTTCTGCCGAGGGAAGTGCTTTAACTGATTTCTTTTTGTTGCACTTGCAAAGGCGGTTTTCGCTCTATTGAAAAGGCCAAATTGAAAACTGAAATTTGCGTGAGTGATGTGAAGGGGTGCCAAGACACTGACTTGTCAGTGGCCGAGCGAACAGCGAGCCCCGCAACGTAACGACGCTGACTATAAAGGAAGCGGCACGCCCTACCAAAAACAATCAAGCTTAATTAAAAAAGCCTACTCTGTACTAAAAACAAAGTAGGCTAAAAAAGTTTGGTTATTAAGACCCTTACGGGTAATGGGCGACCTCAAAAGAGATCGAACCGGTTTTGAAATTTATTATTCTTTGCCAATGGCTTTTAAATATTTCGTTAGTTCTTCTCTCACACGAGGGAACAAAAATAGCAATCCAATCATGTTTGGAAAGACCAGTCCGAGAATCATTGCATCTGAAAAACCCCAAACATTGCTCATGTTTGAAGCTGCTCCAATGATGATAAACAAACAGAAAATAATCTTGTACAACAAATCGCTCACTTGGCCTCTGCCGAACAAATATTTCCAGGCTTGAAGTCCATAATATGACCAAGAAATCATGGTAGAAATTGCGAACAAAATGATGGCGATGGTGAGTACATATGGGAACCAACTGATGGCAGATTCGAAAGCCATGGAAGTCAGCACCGCACCTTCTACTTTTTCTCCATTGATGATGACATCACCACCGTATTCGAACACTCCTGTACTATTGTAAATGATGATCACCAATGCAGTCATCGTACATATCACAACTGTGTCGATAAATGGCTCGAGCAATGCGACCAAACCTTCAGATGCTGGGTACTTAGTCTTTACAGCTGAGTGTGCAATGGATGCGGATCCAGCACCAGCTTCATTGGAGAAGGCTGCCCGCTGAAATCCAACAATGATGACTCCGAAGAAGCCAGCAAAACCTGCTTCAAAACTAAATGCTTGAGAGAAGATTTGTCCAAAAGCATCATCGATGTAGCTAAAGTTGCTTAAGATGATGTAAAGACATGCCATGATATAAATGACGGCCATCAAAGGCACTATTTTTTCAGTGACAGAAGCGATTCGTTTGATCCCTCCAATGATGACGATACCCACAATGATCGCGAGAACAACACCAATCCAAGTACCGGCAGAACCACCTTCATAACCCAACATGCTCGCCAGTTGTAAAGCGGCTTGATTTGATTGTGCAGCGTTTCCTCCTCCAAAAGAGGCACCAATACAAAGTATGGCAAAAACAACAGCTAGGAATTTTCCAAATCCGCCCATGCCTCTTTCAGATAGACCTTTGGAAAGGTAATACATTGGACCTCCATATACTGTACCATTGCTGTCAATATCTCGGTATCGGACTCCCAAGGTACATTCGACAAATTTGGTCGACATCCCAAGCAATCCGCAGATGATCATCCAGAAAGTCGCCCCAGGGCCACCCAGTCCGATGGCAAGTGCAACACCTGCGATATTTCCCAATCCAACAGTACCAGAAACGGCGGTGGCGAGCGCTTGAAAGTGGTTTACTTCGCCATCATGCCCTTCTACTCTTATGGTGTCGACGATGTCTCCGTCGACGACATTAAGACTGTCGGTTTTGACGGGTGCGGCACCTTGTTCGATGTCATCGTATTTTCCTCTAACCACATTTAAAGCCAGAGGGAATCTCCGAATATTCACGAAACCAAAGTAAAGTGTAAAGAACAAAGCACCACAGACCAGAAGAATGATTATGGTTGGAATTTGGGTAAATGGAAAATTATGAAGTATGATTTTCACTGCCCAATCTGATATGGGTGCGAAGGCTTCATTTATTATGTCATCCAAACCTTGCTCCTGCGAAAAGGCAAAAACTGGCAACATCAACAGCACGATAAACTGTGCCATTTTGGCAATACATCTCCTCATTGGTAGTTTTTTATGTATTCTCACATTGTGGAAATGCGTGAGAATATCGGTTTATTGGCAGGTTAAGGTATTCAAACTGCCTCAAAAATCAAAAACATCGACAGTTTATTTCGATTTTAGTCGAATGTGATAATTTTAGGTCAAATTCTACAAGATGACATCCTTTAAAACCCAAATCCAAGAAGGTATCCCCAATGAATTGCCTGCACCTAAATCTCTTGATCCGCAGGTAAGTCACGCGCCAGTCAGAAACTTAAAAGGGGTTCTGACCAAAGCAGAGAAAAAGTTGGCCATTAAAAATGCCTTGCGATATTTTCCTAAAGAAATGCACGAAGTGCTGGCAAAAGAGTTTGCCGATGAATTGCGGCAATATGGACGTATATATATGTATCGATTTCGCCCAGATTACAAAATGTATGCAAGACCCATCGAAGAATACCCTTATCGGTCAAAGCAGGCTGCCGCGATTATGCATATGATACAAAACAATCTTGATTACAAGGTTGCAAAACATCCACATGAGTTGATCACGTATGGTGGAAATGGTGCGGTATTTCAAAATTGGGCACAATATCTTTTGACCATGCAATATCTGTCGGAGATGAATGATCAGCAAACTTTGGTTTTGTACTCAGGTCATCCTTTGGGATTGTTTCCATCTCACAAAGATGCGCCGAGAGTTGTCGTCACCAATGGCATGATGATACCGAATTATTCGAGTAAAAATGATTGGAACAAATACAATGCATTGGGTGTGACTTCTTATGGGCAAATGACGGCGGGGTCATTCATGTACATTGGACCTCAAGGAATTGTGCATGGTACAACGATCACGTTGTTGAATGCTGGGCGGCTAAATGGTATTGGTGAAAATGATTTGAAAGGCAGGTTGTTTGTTACTTCCGGTCTGGGTGGCATGTCAGGAGCTCAATCGATTGCATCGGTGATTACTGGCGCCGTTGGAGTCATTGCAGAAGTTGATGGTGATGCTATTAAGCAAAGAGTAACGGATGGCTATATTCTAAAAGAGAATGTTTTTAAGTCAGCAAAAAAGTTGATCAAGAAAATACGTGTCAATGTTGAAGAGCAGAATGCGATCACCTTGGTATTTCACGGCAACATCGTCGACCTTTGGGAAGCATTGGTCAATGAAAAAGTGCATGTCGATTTAGGTTCTGATCAAACGTCACTTCACAATATTGATGATCTAGGATATTGTCCTCAAGGCTATACATTTGAAGAAGCTGAAAAATTGTTGATCAAGAATAAAAAGAAGTTCATTAAGGAAGTGAAAAAGACACTGTGCAAACATGTGGAAGCCATCAATACTTTGGTTGCAAGAGGTATGTATTTTTGGGACTATGGAAATGCATTTCTGAAGGAGGCAGGAGAAGCTGGAGCTGACATTTTCAAAAAGGACGGAACATTCAAGTATCCTTCTTATGTTGAAGATATTATGGGTCCGATGTGTTTTGATTTTGGATTTGGTCCGTTTCGATGGGTGTGTACATCAGCAGAATTATCTGATTTAAAAATCACAGACGAGATCGCTTTGAAGGTTTTGGAAGACATGAAGAAGAGAGCACCTGAGGAGATTCAGGGTCAACTCAATGATAATATACAATGGATCCGTGATGCCCACAAAAACTTGCCAGTCGTAGGCAGCAAATCAAGAATTCTCTATGCAGATGCAGAAGGCAGAATAAAAATCGCCACCGCATTCAATGATGCCATCAAGTCCGGACGCATACAAGGGCCGGTAGTTTTAGGTAGAGATCATCATGATGTTTCAGGTACAGATTCTCCCTTTCGGGAAACGGCCAATATACATGATGGTAGCAAATTTACAGCAGACATGGCTGTACACAATGTTATTGGCGATTCATTCAGAGGAGCCACTTGGATTTCACTTCACAATGGTGGCGGTGTAGGATGGGGCGAAGTGATCAACGGTGGATTTGGAATGGTGCTGGACGGTAGTGGTGATGCACAAGTAAAGTTAGAATCAATGCTTCACTGGGATGTAAACAATGGTATCGCCAGAAGATCATGGGCACGAAATCCGAATGCAAAATTTGCTATCAAAAGAGCAATGGAAGAAAACAAAGATTTGAAAGTCACATTGCCTAATGAAGTCGATGGTGCTCATCTGAAGAAATTAAATCTTTAAACTATAATATTGAACAAAGCCCAATTAAGGAAAATAAACAAAATTAAAGAAGAGTGGGGTAAGGTCAAGGATATTGAATTCAATTTTGATTCAATTGGTGAATATCATGCAGCCATGCGAGATGAGCATGATGTGTTTCTTGATGATGAAAATATCATTGATCTGGATTTCCATGAATTTTTTGGGTTTGTCGACCGAACCAACTCTGCCATTGGTCAACAATTTCTGTATAGTGAACTCAGACAGCCAAACCGTTCACAAGCGTACTTGGATGATCTCGAAAATCACATTCAAGAAATCAAGGATGAGGATCAAAGGATTAAACTGCAACTCAGTTTACAACAGTTGAACACGCCTTCTGATTATTATTTTCCGTTTTTGATTTTTGGTGATCTGCCTGCAAAAATTAGCTTTCTTTGGCTGATAAGATTGTTGCAATTTTTGGTGGTTATTTTGGTTTGCTTGTTGCCATTTGTTCCAATGGTTTTCCTTCCGTTGGTTTTGATTTTTGCTATCAATTTGTTTTTGCATTATTGGCATAAAAACCGGATTGGAAATTTTGCTCATATTTTTTCGCGCCTCAACAAATTGACAGAAGTGAATCGATCTTTGATGAAGCATTATTCAATCAAAGATGTTGATAAGAATGCATTGGAAAAATCAGTGAAAGATATAGAGTCTATTCATTCTCAAATCCTTTTGTTGAAAAGCAATGAGTTGGTTCAAAATGAAGTTACCTCTTTTGTTTGGTACATTATCGAATTGATT
>JAHDDD010000254.1 GCA_020629535.1 Saprospiraceae bacterium | reverse complement strand
AAACCATCAAAGTTGTAGTTTGATGCACCTGTCAGTGCGGCATCATATTCTGTCACAACCATTGGATCTTGGTTATGTACAGCTATGCCTACAAATAAATCTCCAAGTAACGCATCTAACTTCTTCATCTCTACATCTCCTCTTGGGCACCATGTACACCATGTACCTGTAGCCTCTTCTACGAGAACTCTTTTGTCAGCTGCTGGCGTAACTGATCTAGTTGCAGTAACCAATCTGTCATTACAGGCTACATCATCGCCTTCCATTCCATTAAGGGATACAATTCTGATATCAATCTCATTTTGGCCTGCTAACAATTCTGCAGGAGTAGAAAGAACAAGGTCAACAGACTCGCCTCTCGCAAGATTGATATTATCAAAATTCAAAGTTTCGCTTAAGTCACCATAATTAACCTCAACCACAGCAGAAGTAATGACTTCATCTCTTGTATTAACCAAAGATCCAACTGTACTCAATTCATTTCCAGCAATGCCTAGGAAGTTCGCAGAGCCTTGAGTGATCCCAGCATCAAGATTTACGGCAGCAGCATCTTCAGAATAAGAGAAGCTGATGTCATCAATCCAATACTCAGCTATATCTCCAGTCGGAGCAGCAGGGAACAGGTTCATGGATGCAATGTTGTTTGCGCCATTTTCATAACTTGCAAGACATCTCCCATCTACTGACAATGCCCATACATTCTCTGTAAGGTTAATTTCATATGAAATTTCAAACCATTCCTCATGTGGGAAAGTAGTTGCAATGACGCCTTCAAAGTCAGCAACACCATCAGAGCCAAAGTAAGTTTGCGCCACCCATTCGTTTCCAGCAGTGACCTGACCCTGGAAATTAAAATAGGCTCCATGTCCTTCAGTAACATACATTTTCCAGGATATATTAAATGTACCTGAATCATATCTATTACCAAATTGGAGAACAACATCTTCAGGTCCTCCACCAGTACTTGAGAAATGATAAAGACTGTTTGTCCCACTTGCGGCTTGCCTGTCATCTACCATCAATCCTAAGTTGCCACCTGGCCAATATTCGAAAAATTCAGGGCTCACCTGAACGATATCATCGCCTACATTGTAAGAATCAAAATCTTCTGAAAATTCAACCTGGGCAGTGGCAAAACCACAGATTAAAACCATCAAAAGAGTAGAAAGTAAATATTTCTTCATTTTAAAGCTTATTGATTAAGAAAAACTACCCTAAAGTAATGAAATCCTACCCTTTTACAAGTCTTCAATTGAACATTAAAGGATAAAAAATCAGCTTTTAAAATCTTGAGATTTTTAATGGGTGAAATATATACTCAAAACAGGATTTAGGTGGGTGTAAAACATGCAACAATCCCTTCCCTTCCCTATGTAAATCAGGAATTCCACAAAAGGCACTCAAAAGATTCATAAAATGTAATCCATGCAACATTTAAATTCCTGAGAGCACATCTAAGAATTCAGCTTAGCACTCTTTTTGTTCGTTCAATATGGTGAATTCTGTTCATTTCATATTACTTTTTCTTTTATTGACATCCGGTGTCATGGCTCAACCATTGACCGATGAAAACGGATCTGATTTAGAAGAAATCAAAGTTCTTGCATTTGAAAAATCAAATTTCGCGGAAGCGATCAGACTCGCAGAAAGTCAATTGGTGTCACATCCAGAAAATACGGAAGTCCATCTCTTTTTATGCAGATTGTATTTTTGGTCAAAGAATGAATTATCACTTTCAAAGGTCAATGAGTATGTTCTAAAATATCCCAATGATCTGAACGGGCATTTGCTCATGGTCGATATTTATGAAAACGAAGGGAAGTTTAGCAAAAGCCTCGAGTTGATTCGGTCCATTGAAGATCAATTTTCCGACGATCAAAATTTTCAATTTAGGAAAGCCTATTGTCTGAGTCAATTGAGTAGTTACCAAGAAGCAGAAGATATTTTGACGTCCATTCTAGGGACCAATCCTGCTCATGAAAAGGCAATGCAATTGCTCAAAGATATCAAACCAAAGGCGAGCAGAAATCAAATCCAAGCCAGTTACCAAAGATATTTTCTAGATGGCAAAGCACCATCCATAAATTTCCTAGGACTTTCCTATGCACGAAAATTCAAAACATCTGTACTTCTTTGTAATGTAAATTCTGCAAAAACACCCGATCAAAATGGGCTGCAATTTGGACTGGATATTTACAAAGTATTAAACACAAAATCATACATCTATCTTCACGGAGCATACAGTAACTCGAAACTGTTTCCAAGCACGAGATTCAGTTCAGCCATTTTTTACGAATATCCTTCTGGATTTAAAATGTCTTTGTTTGGTTCATTATTGAAATTTAATGAAGGTTCAATCAAAATCCTATCCCCTTCCTTGGGCTACCAAATCGAAGATTTTGACTTTTCGGGAAGAGCATACTTCTCCTTCAATGACAGCAGATTCAATACCAGCTTTCAATTTGTTGTGAAGAAATACATCTTGAGTGAGCACAATTATTTAGGACTTGGATTTGGTAGCATATACAATGACCGTTGGTCACCCAATGCACAGCTAGCAACATTGATGTCAAACTTCATCATGCTTCAAGCACAATTGAATCTAATGGAAAGTTTGTTTTTAAATTTTAGCTACAA
Organism: Saprospiraceae bacterium; assembly: GCA_020629535.1. Classification (GTDB taxonomy): domain Bacteria; phylum Bacteroidota; class Bacteroidia; order Chitinophagales; family Saprospiraceae; genus JAHDBF01. The sequence continues at coordinate 3,441 of JAHDDD010000254.1, read as the reverse complement.
CAGAAATATCTCTAAGCATTCATTGGAACGTGATCTGCTTTCAATAAACGTAGTGCACCACTTTTAGACTTGCTCAATTTATTCAAATTGTATCGATTAAGTCTTCCAATTCTTGCATCAAGTTCAGCTATTCTTAATGGAAATGTGATATAATCATCTACACCCAACCTAAATGCTTCTTCTATGACACGACCAGCATTGACTTTTGACAATACAATGATCTGAATGTACTTGCCTTTTATTGCACGAATTCTATTGATAAGATCATAACCTGTTATGTATGAAATGAGAAGGTCGATAATAACCAGGTCGGGATTTTGTGTTACTACTTGATCGTAAAACTCGACTGAATCGTTGAAGATAGTTACTTCATGACCATTTCGATCAAGCGTCTTTTTAATCAAAGATGAGCTCAGCTCATTTTCATTAAGTATAAATATTCTCATATATAATCTCTTGCATCGTTTTGCAAAAGAGTGTTGCACGACACAAATATAGATCAATAAATATAGAGTGGGGGTAGTGATATTGTATAGTGTCATGTATATGTCTATCTAAGAACAATTGACAATCTTTATAACCAAAATCTACTTATCGGGAATTGCCCTACCGCTCTTCCTTGGAACAGGTCACATCATGACAGGTGGCATTGCCTTGCTTTTCATAATCACATTTATACTGGCTTTTCTTTCCTTCAAAATTCTCCTAAACAATAAAAAATCTAAATTTCAATCTGAGCTAAAAAGCAAGTATCAAGAATTCCTGACAGGTGTCATATCCAACCATTACAATGAGGCTTATCTTGAAGATGTACATGAAGAACACACTCCGTTTTTAGATTCCAAAGACATACGGAATCCAAAGCGAAGAGAGATACTTTTGACTGAATTGATAAGTCTGTTCAAAATGCTCAATGGCAATGAAAAACAAAGATTAAAAGATTTATACATGGGCTTTGGATTTGCCTCTGAAGTTCCTTCAAAACTAAAATCCCCAAATTGGGCTTCAAGAATTTCAGCTGTATATGAAATAGGAGCTTTTCAATTGACACAATATTATACTTTGCTCACTCCCCGACTGGACGATCAAAATCACAATGTCAGAAAGGCCGCTTTTGCGAAATGCACAGAATTGAAAGCCAATCCTCTGAACATGCTTGAACATGTGCATGGCAAAATAAACAGATGGGAAAAACATCTGATTTCTGAAAGTTTGAAATCACGATATCCAGAAATGATTCCGGTGATAGCAAACTATAAGGTGCTGTTTCCAGACCATATAGAATTCTTAGATGAACTTGCCATTTTCTACAACCAAACAGACCCGAAAGAAATCTCCTTGTTATCAAAAACTATGATTAAAAACGTCGCAGATTAGATGGCTGAATATCTAGGAGAACTGAATATTATTGAGGGGTTTTTCCTTGGGTATTTTATCCTCATTTATGGTTCTTACTTTATTCAAGCGATAGGATCAGCCATCATCGTGCGAAACTATGTAAAGCGAACAAAGTTATTTGATCCTTATGACATGCTTGAAGGAGACTATCTTCCTAAGGTTGCATTGATTGCTCCTGCATATAATGAATCAGCCGTTGTGATCGAGAGTGTCACTTCTCTTCTTGGTATTCAATATTTCAACTATGATCTTGTCGTGGTTAATGATGGTAGCAAGGACGATACTTTGCAAAAATTGATCGATCACTTTGAGTTGGAAATTTCTGTTGCTGAGTGTTATGGTGATATCGAAACCAAGCCATTAAAAAATCTATATCGTAGCACCAATGAAGCCTATTCCAATCTAATCGTCTTAGACAAAGTCAATGGTAGAAAAGCGGATGCCATCAATGTTGGCATAAATCATACGCTGGCAGATTACTATGCGGTCATTGATCTTGATTGCATTCTTGAACAAGATGTGTTACTAAAACTTGTGGAACCTATTCTCCACCAAAAAGAAAAAAAGGTTGTTGCCATAGGAGGCGTAATCGGTTCAACCAACGGGTCAGATATAAGTTATGGCACTCTTACGAACCTCGTGATTCCCAAATCTTTTCTTCCAAAGATTCAGGTCATCGAATATGTTCGGTCCTTTATTTCGGCGCGCCCCTTCTGGGCAAAGTTCAATGGTTTGCTTCTCATCTCGGGAGCATTGGGATTGTTCGAAAGAGAAGTTCTACTGGGCGTGAAAGGCTTTTCACATGACTCGGTTGGCGAAGATATGGACCTTGTCATGAAGATCCATGAATACTGTTTAGAAAATAAAATCGATTACGCAATTGACTTCATCCCCTTCCCTCTTTGCTGGACAGAGGTCCCTCCAAATTCAAAGATTCTGGGCACACAACGAAATCGTTGGATGCGTGGAACGATTGAGTGTATGCGAAAGTTTAAAAAATTTGCTTTTAATCCAAAGTATGGATTGATTGGTTTGATCAGTTACCCATATTGGTTCCTTGCGGAAATGATGGCACCACTCCTTGAAGTACTTGGCATCTTTATTATTATTTGTTTCTTATCTTATGGATTGATCAACATCCCGTTTGCACTTGCTTTGTTTGGCCTGGTGTATTTTTGTGCTATTTTCTTGTCCATTTTTTCCATAGCCATTTATTGCGCTAATTTTAAAAGGTATTATAAAATCGATTACCCAATTAAATTTCTAGGGGCTGCCATGATCGAACCATTCATTTACCACCCTAGAGTAGTGTACTGGTCAATAAGAGGATATTATGATTTACTCATCAAAGGAGCCAAAGGCTGGGGAGAAATGACAAGGGCTGGTTTTGGTGGAAAATGAGGAATGTTTTTCTATTCACAACAACCCACCCATATCTGTACATACAAATTACATTCTTGAGGATAATTTGGACATGCATTAAATCCACTTTCTGGATTGTCGTTGGCGAAAAACAGAAGATGAGTGACTATGGCTGAGGAGCTGCAACTTTGTGATTTTTCCATCAATGATTTTTGCACATAATCCAAAGTTTGTGAGAGGACGGAATTCGATGCTTCCATTGATTTGATCCCTTCCGGGAAATCTTTGTTTGACATTAATTTGAATACTTCAAATTCACTATCTGATTCATCTTCACAATTATGGTTCAGCATGGTCAATGCATCTAAGCATTCGGTATAATCATTTGAAAGGAAAAGATTGCTGTTCAACAAATTAGCGGCACCGTTTAACTCAATGCCATTTCCAAAATGTGGCTTCCAGATATCATCAAGATATTCAAAACACACAAGTTCAATGTCTGTCATCTCAACTTCATCTTGATTTTCAGTTGGGCCACAGGCAAACACTGACAAAGAAAGGATTACAAAAAGGTATCTCATTTTCGGGGAGGTTAGACAACGAAAGTACTGCCACACAATTCCTTTGAAGAACTTTAACCATATTGAATTTGTCGCATAGTTTGCATTTTAGCAATGAGAG
>JAHDDD010000253.1 GCA_020629535.1 Saprospiraceae bacterium | reverse complement strand
TTGTAGATGGCATGTATCCGATGCCGAGTAGTTTGGGGTTTGCTGGTTATAATGGAGAATTTATCACCCATAAACGCATTGATCAAAGTCGACTTGCCAACATTGGGATGACCGATTATATTTACAAAGCCAGATTTATGCATATTTATCAAGGAAGTAACGGTGTTTGAGTTTGAATAATTTGTTCTATATTTTTTTTGAGGTTGGCAGGTTTTAATTTTCGCCAAATGATATCATCAAAATCTTGACCATAATTCATATAATAATTAAGGCGTTGATTATTCCATTCTTTGCGCACGTGCTCTTGACTTTCCAAGACACAAATCCAACCATTGTTTTCTGCGACTTCTTCATGCCACTCTTCGTAATAACTTGTATCCGAATAATGAAAATTCATCACTTTGTCACAGCACAATACAAATTTCGTAATCCCTTGATCAATCATTTTGTCAATAATCTCTCTCTTTAGAAACATTACGTCATTGTGCAAACAATCGTTCCATTCACCAATTAATTCTATGATTGAAAAGTTTTCTTCATAATCTACAAACAGAATCTTTAAATAGAGGGTTTCTGTCCCAAAAGCATCCCATTGAGGATGTATGAAATAATTGTACACTTTGTTGTGAAACTTAAATTCATCATATTGCGCACCATAAAAAGGAGACTTTTCATCATTCGATGAAATATAAATTTCCCTCCATCCATAGTGTGGCTCTAAGTCATGCATGCCTCAAGTTCTTTTGCTATTAGATTTAAGATTTTGTTAATTCTCCAAAAATAGAGCATATTATTAGCTTTAAGTCGATTTAACTCTAGAGAGTCAAATACAATCAATAATATTTTGAAACGAGTTGTCATAACAGGACCCGAATCCTGCGGAAAAACTACTTTGGCTAAGCAATTAGCGAAGTGTTATAAAGCACCATTAATAATGGAATATGCCCGAGAGTATATCAATGAGCTGAATCGGAAATACAATGAAGATGATTTGCTTAAAATTGCCACTGAACAAATCTCAAGAGAGGATTCAATTGCTTCAAATTTTGAACAAGAATTTATTTTTCTGGACACCGATTTGATCACCCTAAAGATTTGGTCGGTTGAGAAATATGGAAGGTGTCAAAAATGGATTCTCGATCAAATAGCTTCACGATCCTATGACCTGTATCTTTTATGTAAGCCGGATATTCCATGGTCTTTTGATCCTTTGAGAGAAAATAAGTTAGATCGTGGTAGGCTATTTAAGAGGTACGAATCTGAATTATACCAGTACAACAAAAAATTCAAAATTGTGGATGGATTAGGTGAAAATAGAACCAACAATGCGATCGAAATAATTAATGATCATTTCTTAGGTACTTAGCATAAAAATCTATCTTTAGGTTCTCATTTGGGGTGTTCTTTTCTTCGAAAAGTTCTGAGATTATACCCATTGAACCTGGCCAGATAATTCTGGTAAGGAAAATGAGCCAGTTCAAACATTGATCGATGTTTGGCCATGCTCGCATTTGATCATTGTAATGACATATAGTTATGCGATTTATACTCATTCTCTTTTTTTCTGTGTTAAGCTTGTCCATTTTTTCTCAATTTGATATACAAGGTACTGTCAAAAATGAGCAAGGTGAGGCCTTGGAAGGTGCGACCGTTTTTTTGAGAGATTCTGAATTTGCTACCGTGACGGATAAGCAAGGCCAGTGGATTCTGAGAAATGTTCCTTCTGGATTCTATGAACTCAAAGCCAGTTTTCTTGGTTTCAAATCATTTGAAGAAAATTTCAATGTAATTGATGATTACGTATTCGATATTGTTTTAGAAGGTGGTGTCTTCCAGATTGACGAAATAAGCATCAAAGCTAATCAGGTGAAGGATGAAGATCCGTTTAGTTATACAGATATTAGTAAAGAAGAATTGGCCAAAACTAACTTAGGACAAGACGTACCTTTCCTTTTGCAACACACTACTTCAGCTGTCGTAACTTCAGATGCAGGTGCTGGGATAGGGTATACTGGAATTAGAATCAGAGGTACTGATGCCACAAGAATTAATGTAACAATCAACGGAATACCATTAAATGATTCTGAATCACAAGGTGTTTTCTGGGTTAATCTACCAGATTTGAGTTCTTCTGCTCATTCCATGCAAATTCAACGTGGAGTTGGAACCTCAACCAATGGTTCTGGAGCTTTTGGAGGGACATTGGGGATCAATACAGATCAATTATACATAAGACCATATGCACAATTTGACGCAACCGTGGGTTCTTTTAACACCTTAAAGTATTCCGTGCAAGCAGGCACAGGTGTTATGAACAACAAGTTTGCAATCGATTTAAGATATTCCAACATTCAATCTGATGGTTACATTGATCGCGCCAGTTCAGATTTATCATCGTGGTTTTTATCGGCTACATCTATCGGTAACAAAAGTATGTTAAGACTGAATGCATTTTCTGGGCACGAAGTGACTTACCAAGCTTGGTATGGGAGTCCTATCGAAAAAGTTAATGGAGATCAAGAAGCCTTAATGAATCATTACCAAAATAATCCAGGTCTTTATCCTACAGAAGCAGATTCAATTAACCTCTTTGATTCTGACAGAAAATATAATTATTATCTACAAGATAATGTTGAAGATAATTATACTCAATCTCATTATCAGTTGATTTATGACAAAGAGTTACAGGATAATTTGTTATTCAATGGAGTATTGCACTATACCAAAGGTTTTGGATATTTTGAACAATATAGATATGAAGATGAACTAGAGTTTTACGGAATTTCGCCCCAAATTGTTTTCAATGAAGAGACCTCTTTAAATGACACTATCTACGAATCTGATTTAAGGAGAAGGCGTTGGTTAGACAATGATTTTGTAGGAGCTGTTTTGAGTTTAGAAAAGGAAAATGAAAATTCGATTTTAACATTAGGTGGAGCGATTCACTATTATAGAGGTGATCATTTTGGTAGAGTAATCTGGTCAGAGGCAACTGACACTGTCAAAGTACTCAATGATTATTATTTCAACTTGGGTGAAAAACTTGATTACAACGGGTTTGTAAAACTCAAGCAAAAAGTCAATGATAAGTTTAGTCTTTTCGGGGATCTACAATTGAGGGGAATTAATTATAGCGTTCTTGGAGATGACAATGATTTGGCTCAATTGAATATCGATACCTCGATGTTATTTTTCAACCCGAAGCTTGGTGTCAATTTTGCCCTCTCAGATAGTTTATCTTTCTACGCTTCTGCTGCCGTTGCCAACCGCGAACCTGATCGCAATGATTTTGTAAGTGCTCATATAAACAACCAATCCTTAAAACATGAATCGTTATTAGATATTGAATTAGGTACAAGATCAACTTTTAAAAAACTTTCACTTTCCGCGAATGCGTACTATATGAAGTATAAGAATCAATTGGTTTTATCAGGTGAATTAGATGACGTTGGATCAAGTTTGAGGGTAAATGTTCCTGATAGTTATCGCATGGGAGTAGAATTGAGTGCCATATACCAACCAACTAGTAAATTAATTTGGAAACCTAACTTAACTCTATCCAGAAATAAAATCAAGGAATTTAATCAGATACTGTATGACTACACAGGTGGTGGATTTGGTATAATAACACAACAATTTACCAATTCAGACATAAGCTTTTCTCCAACGGTCATTTCTGGGAGTAGGCTCACTTATTTACCGAAAGAAAATTTTGAAATAGAATGGTTGAGTAAATATGTTTCTAGACAATATTTGGATAATACAGGGGATGTGACAAAATCTTTAGATGCATATTTCGTAAATGACCTCAGGTTATCTTACAACTTTGATATTTCCTTTGCCAGAGAAGCAAGAATAAGTTTATTGGTAAATAATGTATTCAATAATCTTTATTCTGCCAATGGTTATACATATAGTTATATATACGATCAAACCATTACTGAGAGGTATTTATACCCTCAGGCAGTGACGAATTTTTTATTGAGTTTTAAGTTGAGATTTGATTAAAAGTTATAATCAGCTTTAAACCAAAATTCACCAATTCTACTCAATGTTGTTCTGAGATCTCGATTGAGATGAAAGTTATATTCGATTCCAAAATTCCAATTGTTACCTGAATAGATATAGCCTAATCCAGCCATTGGTTCGTAGAAAGGGAAATCAACAATTTCACCTGTATTAAACTGAGGGTTTACTACCCATCTTTGATATCGAGTACGATTATATTCGAATCTTGTGTAAAATTGATCAACTATTTTAAACCTCGTGAAAGCTCCTACACCGAAATCAAACAAGGTAAACTCTCCAAATCCTGGGTCATTCGCCCAAACATAATCTCCTTTTAAAGCGAGACCTACACTGATTCTGTCATGAAGTTTATAGGCGATACCAGGTTTTAAAGCGATGTTAAATACGGAGGTATTACCACCAAAGAATGTCGGATTGCCAAAACCTATTTCATAAGCAAGGTTTTGTTTCCAACTGGTTTCATCAACTTGTTTTCGTTCAGTTTTTTCAGTGGTTCTTCTTTTCTTTTTTCCTCGTCTCTGTGAATGAGCATCCTCAATGACAAATAGCATCCCCAACAAAATGAGAAATAAACTGAGATATCTTTTTTTATTCATTGCTTCATTATAACGTTACAAAACTATCTATATGGCACCAAAATGACTATTTTATTTACTATTCATTTTAACATTTTGACTCAAATTTCATTTATAATAACATTAACTCTGTGTAACTTTATTTCGAGACTCCCAGTTTTAAGATAATTTTAATTAAATAGAAACTTCCGAAACGCGTATGAAAGATATCTTTTCCCTCTTTTTAGGAATATTATTTTGTTCCGCTAGTATGAGTCTGATGGCTCAAAATCCGATCTCTGAATTGGAAGGTCATTTCCAAAAATCTTCAATTTTCAGCTTACAAACGGATGCGATAGTAGATCAAATACAGGACAAATCTCAATTTCATAAATTGTCCATGAATATTGGAGATGAAACATTTGATTTAGAGTTATGGGACAGTGGTTTGATTTCTGAAAATTTCGTTTTGGGTCTTGCCGACCCGAACCAAAGCATGGAAGATTTTCAAATGCCAAGAGCAATGACCGGACATGTAGTAGGAGAGCCGGGTTCTTCAGTAAGATTGACCTTCAATGATGGTTTTTTAATGGGCTATATTAAATCAAATGGACAAAGATTAAATATCCAACCCTTAGAGGATTTTAAAATTGATGCCAAGGCGAATACTTTTTTAGCTTACTATGATGAGGATATCATTGAAAGTGAAGAGAAAGCAACATGTCAAACACTTCACGATTTTGAAAATGAATTCGGACATACTCATCAACAAAATGATGGAGCAAAATCCGTAGGTCTTTGCTACGATGTTGATTTTGCACTGGCTACTGACTGGTTAATGTTTCAGGATCATGGAGGTATGGCCGGAGTTACCAATCAAGTGACCGGAGTATTAAACGATGTTCAAGGTAACTATGATGATGAATTCGCGGATGAATTACAGTATATACTAAATACGATTTGGATTTCCAATTGTGCATCTTGTGACCCTTGGACAAATGATACGGATCCAGGCGTTCTTTTACCTGATTTTAGAAGTTGGGCTCCTTCCGGCTTTGGTGTTCCGCATGATTGCGCTACATTATGGTCGGATAGAAACTTCGATGGTTCTACGGTGGGACTCGCATATGTCGGAGTTGTTTGTACCGGAAGTAGGTATAATGTGTGTCAAGATTATACTTCGAGCGCTTGGCAATTAAGAGTTTTACAAGCTCATGAATTGGGACATAATTGGTCCTCATTTCATGATGGAGGTTCAGGTTTTATTATGTCGCCTTCAGTAAATAACTCTTCCGTTTGGTCGGCACAATCAGTTTCTTCAATTGATAGTCATATAGCTTCAAGGGGTTGTTTGGCCGCATGTGCCTCAGGAAATCCGCCTATAGCTGATTACAGTTTTACTTATATTTCAACCTGTGTTCCAGGTGAAGTAATATTCACGGATAATTCGGTTGGTGCCACTTCATGGAATTGGTCATTTCCAGGAGGAACTCCAGCTACTTCGACTGATCAAAACCCAGTTGTTTTTTATAATATACCTGGTAC
>JAHDDD010000252.1 GCA_020629535.1 Saprospiraceae bacterium | reverse complement strand
GCTGCACCTTATATATAAATCGCATTAAGAAAATAAAAAACTAAAAATGAAAAAGATTCAATTATTACTTTTAGCTGCAGTATTGATCATGACCACAGGTTGTGACACGCAATTTAATATTGGTTGCATTTCTCCTGAAGGAGACAGAGTTACTCGAAACTTATTCTACAAAGATTTTACCGAAGTCAATGTTTCCATCCAATGTGAATTGACCTTGGTTGAGGGTCCAGATTTTGAGATCGTGATCGAGGCAGCAGAAAACATCATTGATGCATTAGAAGATGAATCAAGTGTCGTTGGCGATGATTTGAATCTTGATTTAAATGGATGTTCAAGACTGGATAAAAATGATGTAAAAATTCGTATCACCTTGCCTTTTCTGGAAGAAATAAAAATCGAAGGCGATGCTTCAGTAGCCACTGAAGGTATTTATGGAAATGTCGACGATCTTCAAATTAAATTAAGAGGCGACGCCAAACTTGATTTACTTTTTGCAGAAATCAATGAATGTCATTTAGATATTCTAGGAGACGCAGTAGTAGAATTGGAAGCAAACATGCAGCATTTTGAAATCGATATTCATGGTGATGGGATTATTAGAAGTAAGGATGTTACGACGCATACGGCCAAGGTGGAAATTCTTGGAGATGGTTTTGTTGAGCTAGATATAACTGAAGAAGTTGAAATTAATATTCAAGGTGATGGAGAATGTGTGATGACCGGAGAAGTTGCAAATCAAAGCATTGAAATCACCGGTGATGCTGAAATCAGAAATCATAATTTGATCGCAACAAATACAGACATCCGTATCATTGGTGATGCATATTGTGAAGTCCATGTTGTAGATGAATTAGATATTCGAATCACAGGTGACGGAGAAGTATGCTATAAAGGCAATCCGTTTGTGAATCAAGACATCCAAGGGACCGGAAAAATTATCAATTGTAATTAATATCAAATTAGAGGAAGCCCATCGCATTACTGAAAAACTATTTGGTCTTCCTCTTTTTTCTATAAATAAAATTTTAACCTCCAATGCGAGCTTCGCACACTTGCATTGATTAATTCAAAAATTATGAAAAACTATTTTTTGTTATTGGCATTGCCATGGCTCCTATGTTCCTTTCTGCAAGCTCAAAATATTGAACAAAATATCAGAGGAAGTTTGATTGACACAGAAAGCAAAGTTCCATTGATCGGGGCCAATGTGACAGTAATGACCACAGACCCTATTAAGGGAACAACCACAGATCTCGATGGAAATTTTATCATTGAAAATATTCCCATCGGAAGACATGATATCGAGATCAGTTATCTTGGATATGAGCCCATCTTTCTAAGTAGTATTATGCTCAGTTCCGCCAAGGAATTGGTGCTAAACCTGGAAATGGAAGAGTCAACGCAGATGCTTGAAACGGTAGAAATTTCAGCCGAGAAGAATATTGACAAAACAAAGCCACTCAACACATTCGCCACCGTTAGCTCCAGAACATTTTCAGTGGAAGAAACTTCGAGATATGCCGCTGCCGTTTTTGATCCTACAAGAATGGCTATGAATTATGCAGGTGTTTCCTTAGGTGCTGGAGGTGATTTGTACAACGAGATAGTCGTAAGAGGAAACGCACCCACGGGCATCACCTATCGACTCGAAGGAATTGAAATTGCCAACCCAAATCACTTTGGTTCGCTAGGTGGAGCAGGCGGGGCTATTAGCATGTTGAGTAGTACCACCTTGAGTAATTCAGATTTCTATACTGGTGCTTTTCCTGCTGAAATTGGAAATGCCACAGCTGCCGTTTTTGATTTGAATTTGAGAAATGGAAACAATCAAAAAAGAGAAAGTTCATTTATGATTGGAGCACTCGGGCTTGAGTTTGGCACGGAAGGTCCCTTCAGTAAAAAGTCGAAAGCATCTTATGTCGTGAATTACAGATATTCCACACTCGCCTTATTGGAGGCAGCTGGTATCAATCCTGCAGGCGATGTATTGCCAATATATCAGGATCTTTCTTTCAAAGTGAATATTCCAACCAAAGAATTAGGAACCTTTGCATTGTTTGGCTTGGGAGGAGACAATCTGGCTGCAGCACGGGCATCAAAAGATAGCCTTGATTGGGGAAGCCAAAGCGATCGAGAATCTTGGAGTGAAGTGGGTCGGGTAGGAACCTTGGGATTGACGCATCGCAAATTGATTGGAGATAATAGTTATGTCCGAACGGCAGTGGCGCTTTCTCAACATGACATAGATTACAATGAATCATTTCTTAGAGATGATCTTTCGGACTTCATTTATTATGATGAAAGAATGTCTGAAAAAACCTTGAGGATAAGCTCCCTCTTCCACCAAAAGGTAAATCAAAAATTAAGTTATCGAGTAGGAGGTGTGTATTCAGATAAGAGTTTTGATTTCCTATCTAAATCAAAAGATACCTTAGATGCTCCTTTCGTTCAGAATTTTATAGCTGACGGTTCGACTGGGTTTGTTCAATTGTTTGGGCAGGCCAAATGGAAATTGTCTGAAAATGTAAAGGTGAATACTGGTGTTCATTTTTCTCAAATTGTCAGTAATAATAAGTTTACAGTCGAACCAAGACTGGCTGTTAATTACCGACTTAAGCGAGGAAGAGAACTTAATTTTTCTGTTGGCCTACACAGCAGAATGGAACATCTAAGCCTTTATTCATTGAATGGCAAATTTAATGATGGAAGCATTGCTCGTGGCAATGATCAACTAGCACCGACGAAGTCTATACACTCTGTTGTAGGTTATGATCATATTTTTTCACCCGATCTTAGATTGAAAGTGGAGGCTTATTATCAATACCTGTATGACGTACTTGTCCTTGATGATCCCAACAGTACATTTTCTATTTTAAATACTCGAAATATTTGGGGCTACTTTGGTTTAAATAACGCTGTGCAGGAAGGTTCAGGCAGAAATTATGGACTTGATGTTACCTTCGAGAAATTCCTGTCCCAATCATATTATTTTATGGTGACGGGGTCTGTATATGATTCGCAATATAAGACATTGACTGACAAATGGTACAGTACAAGATACAACGGAAGATACCAGTTGAATTTGGTTGGAGGCAAAGAGTTTGTTGTAGGGAAAAAGAAGAAGAACATTTTGGGAATCAATTCCAAATTACTTTTGGCAGGAGGGAATCGATACACACCGATTGATTTTGAAACATCCAAGTCATTGCAGGATGAGGTACGTTTTGAAGATCGGGCTTTTGAAGATCAGGTAGACGCTTACTTCAGAGCCGATATAGGAATCAGCTATAAAATCAATACACCAAAAATGACACACACGATCATGTTTGATATTCAAAATTTCACCAATCGGCAAAACGTATACGGCCTTTGGTTTAATAATGAATCCTTGGAGATCGAGAAAGAATATAATACGGGATTGTTCCCATTCTTCAATTACCGTATAGAGTTTTAGAGGTTACTTTTTTCAAATGCGCACATCCTGCTTAAAGCTGCAGGGTGTGCTTTTTAAAGAGGATATTTTTTGATTTTTCTAATTTCTTTGGTGGAGTGGGGAAAGAGGGAATTGTGCATCAATTGTGTTGCAAACAATAAGCATGCTTGCTGTCCTAATTTTCTATTGCTGAATAGTCTTCTATCAATATATTAATTTTCGACTCACAGGATCTCATTGCTATGTTCTTTCTTTGTCCTACATCCCCTTTGATCCTAAGTAACTATAAATCTCCATGACTAATCAACAAACGCAATCCCCTCAATCTCCACCAATGCACCACCATGAAGCTCCCGACTAGGAACAACGCAACGGGCAGGTTTATGATCTTTTAATATTGACGCATACACGGCATTAACTTGCGGCCAAAACGCAACATCAGGAATATAGATTCTTACTTGTAATAGTTGATTAAGATTGCTTCCAGCTGCTTCCAGAATTTTTTCAATGTTCTTTAATGTCAATTCTGTTTGTGCTTCGATTCCTTCAGGCATCTTATCTGTTTGAAAATCTCTCGGCAATTGACCGGAAATATAGAGCAAACCATTGTGTTCAATACATGTTGAATAATGTCCTTTTGCAAAAGGAATGTCTGGGTGTTGAAGAATTCTCATTTTTGGATTTTTTTATTCTGAACAAAATAGTTATTAATTGCATTATCCAGCTTCCTTGAACGTAATCAACGGCGCATTTGATATGGGGTTCACCTCATTTCTTGATCCATATATAAAGATGTCTCCATGCAATGCATGCTCTAGCGAGATCTTGGTATACAAAATTCCATATCGCGTGATCAATGCAAAGTCACCCACTGAGTTTAATGCTATCATCGGATTTGAATTTAGGAATCCTTGATCATCGCATTCCAAAAAACCAGAACCATTGATCATCTTAATTGTGCCTGTATAGCTCTGCTTTTGTTTTTTGTTGAAACGATTGGTGATTTTTACTTTTGATTCCAATGAGACCTGGCGGTTTTGACTTTGACCACTTCTGTATAGTTCAGCTATGATGTGCGCAGTTTCCTCGATAAAGATTGAAGATTGGGCATTGATCATCATGCTGACTGACAGTTCTTCTTCTGGATAGTAAACAATGACCGTTCTTGCACCCATCCAACTTCCTGCATGCTCAACAACGGTATGGCCGAATGCGTCTATAGAAATTCTCCATCCCAGACCAACATGGGTTTTATCACCATTGGTCAAAACCTGACTTTTGAAAATTTCATTGACAACATCTTTAGAAAGAAATTCTGATGTAAATGCTTTGGTCATTTTCACCAGGTCACTGGGAGTTGTGCGAAATCCTGCTCCAGCCAATTTGTAACTTCCATTGATGGCCTTTTTTTCTAATTTCAATTTTCCTTTTCGGAAATAATAAAGGGAAGCATACAAACTATCTATTTCCTTCAAATTTTCCGGACAAGTTTCATCCATGCCCAATGCATCAAAAATTTCATTTTGCATATAATCAATGTATCTTTCCCCTGAAGCACCTTCAATGGCTGCAGCCAACATATTGAACGCATGCGTTGAATAATTGTAAGAACTTCCAGGTTTAAAAAGTAAATCCTCTTTTGACAATGAAACGGTTGGACGTATGCTGTTAAATTGTTTTTTCTTGTACCATTCTCCCTTCGGTTTATTGACAAGCCCCGAAGTGTGACCCAACAAGTGGCGACATGTGATGCTTTCGTACTTAGGGTTTAGGTAGGGAATATATTCTGTGATGGGGACATCAAGATCCAATTTCTTTTCATGCACCAATTTCATAATTCCCATGGTGGTAATAAGTTTGGAGACCGATGCCGCCCTTAATTTTATATAGGACGTCATCGGTTTTTTAGATTTAATGTCAGCATATCCAAAACCGTTGGCATACACTACCTTACCAGATTTACCAATGGCAATAGAAATACCAGGTAGCTCACTTTGGTAAAGAAATTATTCAATAGACTGATCAATACACTTTTTGTGCTGAAATCTGCTTGCACAGACAAACAAGTGATATCAATGTGGTCAGGAACCAGATTGAAAAGTTTTTCATCATTTGGTATCTTTATTTAGTAGCTCCTGCACATATTAAATATTCTATTACGTCGGCATGCTTTCCTACTTTTGCCATTTTCAAGGCAGTTCTTTTTTCTGATCTGAGTGTATAACTATCGCGCACAGCCATGTTTACATCAGCCCCATTCTCTACCAAATATTTCACCACTTCTATTCTTCCATTCCAAGCAGCTTGTATAAGTGCAGTTTCATCACCGCTCACATGTTGATTGATCTCTGCTCCTTTTTCAAGGAGAAATTTCACAACATTAAGATGACCATTTCGCGCAGCCATGATCAGTGGATTTCCATCGCCTTTAGAAGCTTGGTTGACATCAGCTCCATGATGTATCAAAGAAATTACCAAGGGTAAATTTCCAGCCTTTGATGCTTCTATCAATTCTGTTCCATCTCCTTCATTGGGGTGGTTGATGGACGCGCCATGCTTGATGAGAAGTTGCAAGATGTCAATGTTTTGTCTTCTTGCTGCCAGACCAAGTGGACTCCCTTCTCTATCAACTTCAAGATTCGGGTCTGCTCCATTATCAAGAAGTAATTGTACAATTTCATAGGAGTTTTGATTGATTGCATTGATCAATG
>JAHDDD010000251.1 GCA_020629535.1 Saprospiraceae bacterium | reverse complement strand
AATTAGGTACAAATCCAACAATAGCATGACCTAAAATTTAGTTTAATAATCTCTATTTAATCTTATTTTTGCGGCATTATGCAGTTTATCTTTCCAAGTTTTTTGTGGGCACTATTACTGCTGGCTATTCCTATCCTGATCCATCTCTTTTACTTTCGAAGATTTAAGAAGGTGTATTTCACCAATGTAAAATTTTTGAAAGAAGTGAAAGATGAGACGAGCAATCGTAGCCGGATCAGAAATTTATTGGTCTTACTTTCAAGATTGGCGGCGCTTGCGTGCTTGATTTTCGCATTCGCACAGCCTTTTATTGCCAATAAAGAAATCGTCCAAAACCAAGACAATTATATCAGTCTTTTTATCGATAATTCATTTTCGATGAAGGCATTGAGCGAGGATGTGCCTTTGTTAGATAAGGCAAAATCGACAGCAAGAAATATTGTCGAGGCTTTCGCCGAATCTGATCACTTTCAGGTTGTTACGCACAACCTTACCGGAAAACAACAACGATGGCTCAATAAAGAAGATGCTTTGCTCGTCATTGATGAAATATTGGCAACACCAGAAGTAAATCTGCTTTCGACCGTGATCAACAGACAGCAAACTTTGATGGAAACAGCAGAAGGAAACAAAAGCATCTATATGCTTTCTGATTTTCAAAGCAATATCACCAATCTTCCTGCCAGTATCGACACCAATCTTTCTGTAAAGTTGATGCCATTCCAATCCATTCAGGAAAACAATCTTAGCATTGATAGCGTATGGACCGTTAGTCCCGTCCCGTTGAAAAATCAAAATAATTCGGTCGTTGTCAGAATAAAAAACAATGGCAATGAAGATAAAGATGACGTTCGTCTCTTTGTCAATGAAAACGGACAAACCAAACCGGTAGGTGCATTTAATATCAAGGCAAATTCTGAAATCATAGACACCATAGAATTGGTTTTTATCAATGATGGATGGCAAGATGTGGAGATCAAAATTGAAGATTACCCAATTCAATTTGATGACAATTATAAAATTGCGCTGAAGATCAATGACGAGGTTAATATTATGTCGATCAATGAATCCGGAAATAATAAATTTCTCACAGCATTGATGGAAGGATTACCAAATTTCAATCTAACGAATCAGCCGGCTTCATCAATACAATACAATGAATTTGACGAGCAAGATTTAATCATCTTGAATGATATGAACAATGTGGGTTCAGGTCTGGCGACAGAATTAGAAAATCACGTTTTGAATGGTGGGAAAGTATTGATCTTTCCTGGCAGAAATATCAGTAAGGATAGCTACAATCAATTGTTTGGTAAATTGGCTGTGAACAATATCAATGATTTTGATGAAACGGAAAGAGAAGTTTTTAAGATCAACACCAATGAGTTTATCTTCTCTAACGTATACGAGCGCGTTGATCGAAATGTAAAACTCCCAGTTACAAACGGCAATTATAGCTTATCCAACTTTAGCAGTCGTGGCGCTGAAAATTTATTAAACTACAGAGACGGGAGTCCATTCATTCAAAAATACACCAAAGGAAAAGGAATCGTTTATTTGTGTGCAGCTCCTTTGGCTGAAGAGTATTCAGACTTAGTAAAAATTGCAGAGGTATTTGTTCCGATGGTTTATAAAATGGCACTATCTTCTGCTCAGAATAAACCAATCGCATACACCATAGGGTCAGATAATTTAGCAGAAACGGCAAATGTATCTATTGGCAATGAGTCAATATTCAAAATAAAAGGAGAAGAAGAATTTATTCCGGGTCAATCAAAGGTTGGAAGAAGAACGATCATTGACTTCAATGACATGATTAGTAAAGATGGTTTTTATGATCTTACAATCAATGATTCCATCGTCGACCGTTTCGCTTTCAATTTTGATCGCAAAGAGTCTTTACTTGAATTTTCTACCAACGCAGAATTGAAAAATAGATACAGCGAAAACTATGAAATCTTTGAGAACTTCCTCAAAGCAGATGTCGGTCAATTGGTTCAGGATAAAGACAAAGGAAGATCGCTTTGGCGTACGTTCTTAATCTTGGCTTTGATCTTTTTAGGCATAGAAACTTTGCTTCTTCGTTTTTGGAAAGTCTGATGAAATAATTCAACATGAGTATTTTAATTAAAGCTTGTACAATTATTGATCCCCGTTCAAAGCATCATAAAAAGAAGGCAGATATACTCATCGAAAAAGGAACGATCACCAAGATCGCATCAAGAATAAATCCTGGTAAATCAAAGGTCATTAGCTCATCTAATCTTCATGTTTCGCCAGGATGGGTCGACATAGGCACCCAATCAGGTGAACCGGGCTTAGAACAGCGTGACACCATACAATCGACACTAGACACAGCTGCTAGTGGTGGATTTACGAGAATTGCCCTCTTTTCAAATACAGCCAGACCGTTAGACAATGCTTCGATGATTTCATTCATCAAAGACAAAAGCAAGGATCATGCAGTTCATTGTCACTCTATTGGTGCATTGAGCAAAGGATTGGAAGGAAAAGAATTGGCCGAAATGATTGACATGAAGAATTCAGGTGCCATAGGTTTTGGAGATGCATCAAAAACCATCATGGTTGCAGGCCTTTTGAAACGTGCCTTACAATACAGCCAAAGCGTTGACTCTGTTATTCTTCATCATCCTCAAGATTCTACTCTCGGACCTGACAGTCAAATTCATGAAGGTGTAGTCAGTACATCTTTAGGGCTCACAGGCAATCCATCAATCGCTGAAACGGTGATGATCAATCGTGATATGTCCTTGCTACAGTACACAGGTGGCAAACTTATGGTTCACCTTGTTTCTTCAGCAGAAAGTGTAGAACAAATTAAAAAATTCAAGAAAACGAAGAACATAAATCTTTTCGCTTCTGTAGCCATCCAAAATTTGAAAGCAACGGATGAGGATTTACTAGAATTTGATGTCAATCATAAAGTCAAACCTCCACTTCGTGCTAAATCTGATCAACAAGCATTGATCAAGGCATTGCATAATGATGCCATTGACATTATTTGCACCAACCACACTCCGCTTGAGCAAGAAGAAAAGCTGAAGGAATTCGTATACGCCAAACCCGGTGCATTGAATCTTCAAACCTGTGGTTTAGAGGCCATGGAAATTTTAGAAGCTGAAAAATTGGTTGAAAAACTCAGTCTGAATGCACGAAGAATTTTCGCACTCCCTGAGGCGATAATTGGTGTTGATTCAGAAGCAGAATTGACACTCTGGGACCCATCAAAGGAGTATATTTTTTCTGAGTCATCCAACAAGTCCTTCTCAAAAAATTCACCCAATTTTGGAAAAGAATTTTCAGGCAGCATATTGGGGATCATCTCCAAAGGCAATGGTGTTTTTTTCAATCAATAATGTAAAATGACGTTTAGGAATCAACTTTCTTAGACTTCTCTGGATATTGGTTTTATTGACAACTGAAGGAAAGAAGGAGTCGAAGAACTTCATTTCACCATCAATTTCATATCTTGCCGATCAATTAAAAAACAGTTAAAAATGCTGCAAACTACACCCATAAAAAATGGACTAATTTTAGGAAGCATATTGTGTATTTGCGCACTGCTACAATGCTTTATAAGTAAACATTCTTATGTTTTGTACAGTGGCTTTATCTTCTTTATTCTTTATATTTTCTTTTTTATTAAAATAGGCAGAGATTTTCGAAATATAAATGGTGGTTACCTAAGCTTTGGTGAAGCATTCAAAGCAATTTTCTTTGGGTCTTCCGTAGCATTTCTCATTTATACAGTATTTAGATTCGTTTTGTACAATTTCATTTTTACTGATCTTCCAGAGATTGAATACGAGGCTTCTATAGATTTAACGAATAGAATGTTCGATTGGCTAGAAGGAATGGCCCCTGGCAATGCAGAATTGACAGATCAAATTGATCAAATGAGAGATGATATCGATGACCAAGTAACCGTCGACCAATTTGAATTTGGACCCATGAAAATTCTTTCTGAACTAAGCTCACGAATTATATTAGGAAGTGTTATTCTAGGCCTTTTCTGTGCATTGATAACCAAAAGAAATCCTGAGACCACATCAGTTTGAGCCAAAGCAAAGACATATCTGTAGTCATACCACTTTTCAATGAAGATGAATCACTTCCAGAGCTTTGCCAATGGATTGAAAGAGTGATGAATGATAACGCATACAGCTATGAGGTGATTTTTGTAGATGACGGGAGTACTGATAAGTCTTGGTCTGTTATCAATGAGCTCAAATCAAAGAACGAAAATGTGCGTGGCATTAAGTTTCGCAGAAATTATGGAAAATCTGCAGCTTTAAATACAGCTTTTGATGTATGTGAAGGACAAGTCGTCATTACCATGGACGCAGATCTGCAAGACAGTCCAGATGAGATTCCGGAACTTTACAATATGATTGTCAAAGATGGGTACGATCTGGTTTCAGGTTGGAAAAAGAAAAGACATGATCCGGTATTGACCAAAAATTTACCTAGCAAATTTTTCAATGCTACAGCAAGAATGATGAGTGGCATCAAACTTCATGACTTCAACTGTGGCCTAAAAGCATACGACCAACAGGTTGTAAAGAATATTGAAGTATATGGAGATATGCATCGTTATATTCCCATCATTGCCAAGTCAGCAGGGTTTTCAAATATCACTGAAAAACCAGTTACACATCAAGCCAGAAAATATGGCAAATCCAAGTTTGGAATCAACAGATTCATCAATGGCTTTCTTGATTTGATGACCATTTCCTTCATAGGAAGATTTGGCAAAAAGCCAATGCACTTCTTCGGAACCATCGGCATGCTACTACTCTTGTTGGGGCTTGGAATTTTGATCTACCTCTCTTTCGTAAAATTGATTCTAGGTATTCCGAACATCAGTGATCGTCCAATGTTTTTCCTTGGGATGTTGGCTACCATTGTTGGTATACAGCTATTTATCACTGGATTCTTGGCGGAGTTGATTTCTAGAAATGCCCAAGGACGAAACGATTATAAGATAGAAGCAAGAATCTAGTGTGAAAAAACTGGCGATCATAGGCCCTGCTTTTCCTTACCGAGGTGGTATCGCATCATTTTCAGAAAGGCTTGCCCTCGAATTCCAGTCCAGAGATTGGGAAGTCCAGATTTTCACTTTCACATTACAATATCCAAGTATCTTTTTCCCTGGAAAAAACCAACTCCGATCTGGCAGCGCTCCAGACAATTTGAAAATTTCTAGAACAATAAATTCAATCAATCCTTTTTCATGGCGATCCACTGGAGCAAAGATCAATGATTGGTCTCCCGATTTGGTCATCGCACAATTTTGGCATCCATACCTAGGACCAGCATTGGGATCTGTAATAAAATCGGTTCGTGCCAAAACCATATCCATCATGCACAACGTATATCCTCATGAAAGAAGTACTGGTGATCGATACTTAAGCGAGAGGTTTGTAACATGTTCAGATCTATTCATTGCTCTTTCTCAAAAAACACAAACTGATTTGGAAGAATTGACTTCGAAAGAAAACATTCTTCTACTACCCCACCCTGTATACGACAACTATGGAGAAATCACAGATCGGAAGATCGCCCTTGATTATTTAAATTTGGATTCAGACTTTCAATATATTTTGTTTTTTGGTCTTGTTCGTGCTTACAAAGGACTTGATCTTTTGATCAATGCTTTCTCAAAATTTTCAAGCACAAATGATAAGGTAAAACTCCTGGTAGCTGGTGAATTTTATGATGACGAAAAGAAGTATACTGACTTAATAGAAGGGCATTCACTTCAAGACAAAGTGATTGTGCATAACAAATACATTGCAGATGAAGATGTGAAATATTATTTCTCTGCGTGCGACTTGGTGGCTCAAACGTACAAGTCAGCGACCCAAAGTGGAATTAGCCAAATTGCCATTCATTTTGAAAAGCCCATCTTGCTTACCAATGTTGGTGGACTAAAAGAAATCATCGAGCATGGAAAACATGGTTACATTTCTGATCCAGATATTGAGTCAATTCATTCCGTCTTAAAAGAACATTTCTCAAGTCCGAATATTGACCATTTCCAAACAGAAATTAAAACCTTGAAACAGAAATATTCATGGCAACGGTTTACCGAAAAGATCATCGGGTTTTCTCAAAAAGGAATTTTGAATGTGAGTGAAGATTAAGAGGACGACATACTTCGATCATGGCGCACCTTTTCATTT
>JAHDDD010000250.1 GCA_020629535.1 Saprospiraceae bacterium | reverse complement strand
ATATCATTGCGCAAGGTGATGTTCAATTTTCATTCGATGAAATAGCGGTTGATGAAACCGAAACCTACCTTCAACCAATTATTCCACATCCTGATTGGAAAATTTCAAGCTTGAAATATGATACAACCATTATCAATGCATTGAATAAAAGTATTGCACAATTGAAATTTAAGAAATTGAGTAGCATCGTGGTTTTAAAAGACGGAGAAATTTTGATAGAACAATATTTCAATGGTGCGAACAGAACCACAAAACATGATACACGATCTGTTGGCAAAACCCTTGCAGCTACGCTTTTAGGAATTGCAATTGATCGGGGTATTGTTAAAGATGAAAGACAAAAGCTCAATTCATACTATAAACTTGATGAGTATAAAAACCCGTCTACTGAAAAAAGCAATGTTTGCTTACACGATCTTCTCATTATGAGTTCAGGATTTGAAGGATCTGACATGAATCCAGATTCTCCAGGGAATGAAGAAAACATGTACCCTACATCTGATTGGGTCAAATTCGCGCTCGACCTGCCCATGTCCAACTATAAAATGACAGGAAAAGATTGGGATTATTTTACGGCAGGAGTAGTCGTTTTAGGGGACATTGTGCACCAATCAGTTCCAGGAGGAATGCAAAAATTTGGAGATCAAGCTCTCTTCAAACCATTGAGAATCAATGATTATAAATGGCAATATACTCCAACAAAGGTACCAAATACAGCCGGTGGATTTCAGATGAATAGTCTTGATAATGCAAGATATGGATATCTCTATCAGGCAGATGGGAAAGTATTTGGAAAACAAATTCTTTCTAAAGCATGGATCAATAAAAGCATGCAACAACATGTGGCCATACCTAAACGAGATAACGAACATTATGGCTATCTCATGTGGAACAAAACATACACGGTGAATGATGAGGGTTACGACTGTTATTATGCAAGTGGAAATGGTGGAAACAGAATTGCCATATTCAATGATCTTGAAACCGTTATTGTTATTACTGCTACCGCATACGGCCAACCGTATATGCATGCGCAAGCAGATGAGATCATTTCAAATTATCTCCTTCCCGCAGTTCTATCAATTGAAAATTAAGAGCTTACATCAGCGCAATTTATCATCGCGCTTTATCAGCAGGTGATTTATTTTTTCAACCTAGGAAAAAGAAAATGTATATCTTACTTCCCTGAGTGCTAGTATAATAAATATTTTTCCCGAACCACTATAAATGCTTTCAGGTCTGTCTGCCATGATTTTCGAATCTCGGTTTCAGAGTCTTCATTCAAGATTTGTTGCCTTAATTCAGCATTGCCTGCCAGCTTTTCAAAGAAATTATTTTCTAAAAAGAATTCTTCTTCACTTGCTTCAAAATTTTGAAAAGCATCGATCAAATAACCAATATTAAATTGAGGATCCTGGAAGATCGTCATTGGTTGAGTAGTACTCAGATCATTCCAATAACATGGTTCATTTTCAAATTTTGGGTATTTGGCACCATCCATTGACCTTGGAGTTGCTGTCGTTTTACTCCCTGTATATCTTGGATGTCCGTATTGTTGAAATGGAAATTCTGTACCTCTTCCGGCACTGAAGCTTGTACCTTCAAATAAACAAAGCGATGGATACAATTGAATGGCCAAGTCATTGGGAAGATTGGGAGATGGTTTGACCGGCAAAGAATATAATTTATTTCTTTTATAATTTTTACAGGAAATGACCGTCAGTTCACACGCAACATTCCCATCCAACCATTTTTCACCATTGATCATCAATGCATATTCTCCAATGGTCATACCATACACAACCGGCACCTTGTGCATGCCCACAAAAGAAACAAACTCTTCTTCCATTACTGGACCATCAACGTAATGGGCATGTGGGTTGGGTCTGTCAAGAACAATCACAGGAATACCATTCTCAGCACAAGATTCCATCACATAATGCAAGGTGGAGATATAGGTATAAAATCGCACGCCAACATCCTGAATATCAAACACGACAATGTCCAAACCACTTAAGCTTTCTGGACTTGGTTTCTTGTTTTTTCCGTACAATGAAATGATTGGAATACCTGTTCTGACATCTTTCCCATCTTTAATTTTTTCTCCAGCATCTGCGTTTCCACGAAAACCATGTTCCGGACCAAAAATCTTAGCGACTTTTATATCCATACCAACCAATTTGTCTACCAAATGATCTCCATCTACCAGACTGGAATGATTTCCAACAAACCCCACCCTCTTACCTTGTAATAAAGGGATGTAATCCTCGAAATTTTCAGCTCCAACGCTCATCTCCAAGGCTTCCATTGTCAAGGGACTTTCAGTTTGCGCTTTATTCTGACAGGAGTAAAAAAAGAAGGCAATTATTATCAAGTACTTTATCATCCAACAAATATATTACGAAAAAATATAATATGTATTTATAGTAAAACTATATGCGATGTGTTTTGTTTTTTCTTAACTTCATCTTTCACTATTTAACTATAAAGAAACAACATGAGATTTTTGATATTTATTGTAAGCGTTTTGGTTCTTGCTTCTTGTGGAAGTTCTCCTCAAAGGCCAGATGCAATCCTAAGTCAAGATAGGATTGAAGCCGCCAATTCTGCTGTAGAATCAGTACAACCTGCCACTGCAAATGCTCCTCAAGCCAACACTAGTGGTTTGCCTCACTATTACTGCCCAAATAATTGTGCAGGGAGTGGTGGAGATGCTGCAGGTTCATGTCCAACTTGTGGAACAGCATATGTTCACAATGATGCATTCCATAACCAGACTCAAACACCTAATCCGGTTACAACGACACAACCATTGACTGTAAATGGAGATGGAACAGCTGTGCCTAATCCTGAGGCGAGTTTACCTGCTCAAAATGCCAAAGGCGTATATCATTATACCTGTCCTAATGGTTGTGCTGGCGGAGCCGCAGGTGCTGGAAGCTGCTCAGGTTGCGGTGGGGCATTGGCTCACAATTCTGCTTACCACGACAACTAAAGATAAATCAGCATCATCTATAATACCGTCGATGACGGTATTATAGATGATCCAAAGCCCTTCGCAAATCTTCAATCAAGTCATCTTGGTGTTCCAAACCAACATGAATCCTGATAAGTCCTACCTTAATGTCTCTTGCCTTAAATTCTTCAGGTGTCAATTCTTTTGAATAACTAATTGAAGGAGCATATACGAGCGATTCGTGACCTCCCCAACTCACTCCCAAATGAAAAAGGGTAAGTGCATTTACA
Source organism: Saprospiraceae bacterium (assembly GCA_020629535.1). GTDB lineage: Bacteria > Bacteroidota > Bacteroidia > Chitinophagales > Saprospiraceae > JAHDBF01. The sequence continues at coordinate 3,030 of JAHDDD010000250.1, read as the reverse complement.
AAAGACTTGACCTTCTCTAATTCATCTGTTTCTATTTCAAAACTGAGTAGGCTCCCATATCCTGTCATTTGTTTTTTCCCAAGTTCGTATTGAGGAAAACTTTCTAGTCCCGGATAATATACCTTTCCAATTTTTTCATGGTCTTCAAGAAATCGTGCAACAGCCATACCATTCTCCATATGCTGCCTCATTCGGACCGGAAGAGTCCGAAGACTACGCAACAATAACCATGATTCAAAGGGAGACATCTTTGCACCAAGCAATGCATGTTCTTCTACAAGAATTTCATTCAAATCCTTTTCTTTTCCAATCATAATGCCTGCGACAACATCACTGTGACCATTTAGATATTTTGAAACAGAATGGACCTCCATATCCACCCCAATCGATAAAGGTTTTTGAAATAATGGCGTACACCAAGTATTATCAATGATCGTTGCAATGCCTTTGGCCTTAGCCAATGCTACAATCTTTTCCAAATCTTGTAATTCCATGGTGATCGATGCCGGACTCTCCAGGTATATCAACCGAGTATTGTCTCGAATTGCATCCTGAAATTGCTTCAGAGTTGTTCCTTCTACAAAGGTGGATTCAATGTTGCATTTTTCTTTGAGAAACTTTGCAATAAAATTGTTGGCAGGAGCATAGACATTCTTAATGGTTATGATGTGTTCGCCATGATTTACAAAATGCATGATTGCTGCAGAAATCGCTCCCATACCACTGGCAGTTAATTTTGCATCTTCTCCACCAGCTAAATGAGCGATCTTTTTCTCCACCAAACGTGTACCCGGATTGTGCAACCTTGAATAAATGAAGCTCTTATCTGGATTAGAAAAAGCTTGCTCAATATCATCCCACTTTTCAAAAGAAAATAAACTGGTTTGATAGATTGGTGGAACGATTGCTCCCTTATTTTTTTCATACTCATCGTCGTCAAAACAAAGTAAAGTTTCGTCTTTCATCGAATGAGTGTTTTGAATTAGTTATTAATTAAGATTGAAAATTTAATTTGATCAATGTTGACCTGTCCGCCACAATCACCCGCATCATTAATCTCAACAATTGCCATACTTGTACCAAAGGGAGGTTCAAGATTTTCTTCTAACATTCTCTCTTGAAAGCTATAAACTGTATTTTCTTCTGAGTCTAGAAAATCAAGAACAAATTGGCCTTCCCAAACACAAGTGCATCCGCAACAGCATCGATCATCAAGAGCAATTAATGTATATTCAGCCCCATCAATACAAACCAATGTCTCATTGGTCAATGTAATCTCCTCGCCAAAATTAAGTACAACACATTCTTCTTGTCTGTTACAGGAGATCAATGTAAGCAGTGTAAAAACAATAATTGATAGTCTCATATTTGATAGTTTCATATTAAATCATTTTGTGAATTCGCATTTTTGAAAATTGCTATCCCAGTCAATGCAAAGAAATACGCAATGACAATATTAATCAACGACAGAAACTGATATGGCGCATACGTCCATGCAGCCACACCCAGAGTTTGTGCCATAAAAATTCCTGATGGTGTCCATGGTAGCAAATTTTCCATCATGGTTCCCGCATCTTCGATAGACCGGCTAAGTACTTTTCGATTGACTTTTAATTTGTCAAATTTATCTGAGAATGCTGATCCTATAATAAAGCTTGTTGCATATTGATTGGATGTCATACTGTTTGTAATCCAGGTAGCAGTCAATGCACTCACCACCAAACTTGAGCCTGACTTAATCATGGACATGATCTTCTTCAAACTTACATCAATGGCATTGATCACTGAGAGTGTACCTATGAAACTGAAAACAAAAATGGAAACCACAATCCCTTCAATTAAATTGTACAATCCCCCTCGATTCAAAATATTTAAAACTGGTGAATCCTGATTGACAACCGCATCTGACATATTAGTATTAAAACCACTTTTAAATGCAGTAAAAACAGACGCCATCGAAAAATCCTGAAATATGAAAGTCAAAATCATAGCGACCCAAGCAGAACTAAGTAAGGTCAAAAAGATTGATTTTTTACGAACTGACCCATAAATAACAACAGCCATTGGAAGTAACAAGAGTATATTAAAATTGAAGATTGCCTTGATATCCGTCAATGTATTCTGAATGGAAGTCACTTCACTAAGACCAGAAGATGCAGCCACCTCTGGCGTAGCAAACATATATAGCAATGCAGCAATTATGGCTGCCGGTCCCGTTGTAAATAACATGGAATGAATATGATCATATACAGGCACGTTGGTTGCCAGGGCAGCAATATTCGTGGTGTCAGACAAAGGTGATAGTTTATCTCCAAAGAATGATCCTCCAACCACTGCTCCCGCTGTGATGGCTAAGTCTGCGCCATACACTTGAGAGATTCCAATCATTACAATTCCAATGGTTCCTGCACTTCCCCAAGACGTTCCTGTCAACAATGAAAAAATGATACACACAAAAAAGCTAAAAAAATAAATCCAACTTGGCTCAATGATAGATATCCCATAATAAATCAACATAGGAATGGTCCCAGAAATGATCCAACTTCCTATCAAAACGCCAATGGCAAAAAGTATAAATAATACAGGGACAGACTCGCCTACTTTCTGAACGATATTCTTTTCAATGGTCTTCCAATCATATCCGAGATACATCAAATAAAAAGACGAAAAACAAATGGAAATAAGAATCAATATTTCGAAAGGCAACCTATCTGCATCAAATACTATGGAATGAACAAACAAACCGTAAATCAAAGTCAAAAGGAAAAACCCAATGGGTGGAAATGCTTTCCAAAAACCAATGTTTGAATCTTCGGGCATTATGCAATATATGCAATTCTGACATTTGAAACATAATTGTGAAAACCCTTCTCTCCTTTTTTAGTAAATCAATTTTACAGAACGCATTTACCTTTCTTCCAAATGAAGAACATGATTATAACTAACTCTATTTTTTAAAACATAATACCATGAAACAGCCTTTTTTACTTTGTACAGCTTTGATCCTTAGTTTATGTCTTTTTTCTTGTT
>JAHDDD010000249.1 GCA_020629535.1 Saprospiraceae bacterium | reverse complement strand
GAAATAACAAAATCTTAGCATAGTTTGAATGAATTGAGTTATTTTTCGCCCAATGAACGACACTAAAGCCATACTTCAAATCGAAAATCTCCGCACCAGTTTTGGGACTGAAGGCGAAGGCTTTACTGCGGTCAATGGGATAAACTTCGAGTTATTCGAAGGTGAAATATTGGGCATTGTCGGTGAGTCGGGCTCAGGGAAATCCGTAACTACACTGAGTCTTTTGCGACTATTGTCAAGCAAAAATACAAAGATTGAGGGAAAAGCGCTCTTTGAAAACGATGACCTACTAAATCTGACCGAAGAGGAACTTCGAAAAGTCAGAGGAGGCAAGATTTCTATGATATTTCAAGAGCCAATGAGCTCTCTGAATCCAACCATGAAACTTGGTTTGCAAGTAAGGGAAATGTTGGATCTCCATACTGATTTGTCAAAAGAAGACGCGAAAAAAGAAGTCTTGCAATTATTTGAAAAAGTTCAATTACCCGATCCTGAAAGGTTGTACAATGCGTTTCCCCACCAAGCCAGTGGTGGTCAATTGCAAAGGGTAATGATTGCTATGGCGGTCTCGACAAATCCTAAAGTATTGATTGCTGATGAACCGACTACTGCGCTTGATGTTACGGTCCAGAAAGAAATCATTGCATTACTCAAAGAGGTGCAGAAGCAATTCAATACTGCCACCATTTTTATTTCTCACGATCTTCACTTGATACGCAACATTTGTGATAGAGTAATGGTCATGAAAGATGGATCGTTGATTGAATCCGGTCCAGTTCAACAAATATTTTTTCGACCAAAAGAAAATTATACCAAGGCTCTGATCGCCAGTCGCCCTTCTCAGAATTTTCATCTGAGCAGATTACCCACTGTTGAGGATTTTGAAGCAGGAGTCAAACCAATGGAGAGGTCACAAAGAAAGATTGTATCCGATCGGGTCATTTTCGAGTGCAGTGGATTAAAAAAGTACTTCCCTGCAAAGACAGATTGGTTGGGTAGGGTGAAAACATATACCAAGGCCGTTGATGATGTAAATTTGAAATTACACAAAGGAGAGATTTTAGGTTTGGTAGGAGAGTCTGGTTGTGGAAAATCTACACTTGGCAGGCTGTTTTCCAAGCTTATAGAACCTGATGATGGGAGTATCATATTCGAAGGTCAGGATATTACCACTTTGAAAAAGGATGCATTACGAAAGTTCAGAAGAACTGTTCAAATGATTTTTCAGGATCCATATTCTTCATTGAATCCAAGAATGAAAATTGGTGAAGCCATTTTGGAGCCAATCCTTGCCCATGGTTTAATGAATAAATCACAAGGGAAAGAAAGGGTGGCGGAGCTATTGACCAAGACAGGCTTAGAACCAGAACACTTTGATCGTTTTCCTCATGAATTTAGTGGTGGCCAACGACAACGTATCTCGATTGCACGTGCCTTATCGGTGGAGCCAAAGGTCCTTATCTGCGATGAATGCATTGCCGCATTGGATGTATCTGTTCAGGCCCAAATCGTCAATTTACTTTTGGATTTAAACGAAAAAGAAGGGCTCAGCATGTTGTTTATTGCGCATGATTTAGATGTGGTGCGTTTCATTAGTGACAATCTTGCAGTTATGTTGAACGGAAAAATTGTTGAGTATGGAGATGCCAAAAGTGTGTATGAATCTCCATCAAAGGATTATACAAAAAAACTATTGGAAGCAAGTATTTGATTTCCGGTGCCAAAGCTTATTCACGACCGTTGTTGGCGACACCGTCAACAAGACCTAAAGACTCAACCAAATAATGTGATGAAATGCCAAAGTCCTTCATTAGAACTTTGATTTCTTCCATTATACTTTGATCAATATCCTTGGCCGACTTTTTCTTTTCAGCAATGATGAGTAGATTTTTTGAAGTGTGTTCTGTTGAAATAAACTCAACTACTTTTGTGGAATAACCATGAGCTTCCAATACCAATGCTCTGATAGAATCTGTCAGTATTTCTGCATACCTCTCTTTAAGTATACCATGACTAGTAATATTTTTGGTCATCGCATGTGTGGTCAATGCCTTGCGTACCTGCTTATGGCAGCAAGGAGAACAAACAATCAATTTTGCATTGGATTCGATTCCAAGTTTAATGGCATCATCGGTAGCGGTATCGCATGCATGAAGAGCAACAAGAATATCCAGTTTGGCAAATTGAGCATCTTCTATGGTACCCGTTTTGAAACGAATATTTTCAAGGTGGAGATTTTTACAGACACCATTTAATTTTTCGACGAGGTCCTTCCTGATTTCAACGCCTGTGAAATCTTGTGCAATATCCTTATCCTTTAGCTTTTGATATAGTGCAAAGCTTAAATAAGCCTTGCCACAACCCACATCTGCAATGGCTATCTTTTCAGATTTTTTGAAAGCTTTCAAATGTGGTTCAATCAATTCACCATACTTTGTAATTTGTCTGAACTTCGGGTGTTTGGTTTTGTATACCTCTCCATTTTCATCACATACGCCCAATAGGTTCCAAACCGGATCTTTCGTATTAATCCAGCTGTTTTTCTGTCGATTGTGATTTGTAATTGATGATTTTAAAGAGGCTGATTTCGTAGTAAGCTTGACTTTCGATTTATTGAATATTGAAAAGTGATAATCTGCTTCTGCTGTATACAATACACTTTGAGAAAATTGTTCAAGAATCATTTGATTGATGACAATTTTGATTTGATCAGAAGGGTAGTTTTTTGTGATGTCTTTGGTTTTATGTCGATACACCAACTGAAGGTGTTTGCCTTTTTTTAAATCCACCGACCGACCATTGACCGATAGAAGGTCTGACTTGATATAGGGGTTGACAAAACTAATTTTTATCAAAGTAGAATCCTCAAATGCTTTCACGCATTTGTCAATATATTCTTGAAACTTGATATGATCTTGAAGCATTAAAAGTATTGGCTAACCCAAAAGATAATCAACCCAATGATCGCTCCCCCATATACATCAATAGGGAAGTGCCTTTTGAGAATGACCCGCGAAAGATAAACCAGAACTATGACAATAAGAAATGAGCATTTCATCACTATGTCAGATGTCGACATGAAAAGTGTAAGATATGTTATCGTAATTCTTGATGAATGAATACTTGGGAAACTTCCAGCATCAATCTTTGCAACATTGCCATCAAAGCCTTGTCCATCGGGCCTGGGTTTGTGGTAAAGTAATTTGATGATGGAACAAAGAACTTCATTGATCAGCAAGGCAACCAGTAATATCTTGTATTCTTTAGACCAACCAAGTATCCAATACGGAATGATAAGAAGTATTATTGGATTGGCAAAAGAAGTGAAGTCCCGCATCCAATAAATGGCTTTGGAACTGTAGAAGCTATTTCCAGACATATTCTATGTCAAATTGTGAATTCTTTTTACGAGGCGCCAATTGTTTCTGAAGAAAACATAACCAGAATGAACCGTAAGAATCACCGTGATGCTTAAAGCAATATAGAGAATGGTCCAATACGCATTGTACATCAATTCCGGATAATCTTTACTCAGCATAAAAAGAAGGTAAGCTATCCCGATTGTTAGCATTTGCATGGCGGTTTTGATTTTTCCACTCTTAACCGCTGCCACAACAATGTTTCTTGCAAGAAATACGAATCGATAGGCTGTAATAACCACCTCACGCAATATGATTGGGATTACCCACCAAAAGGAAAGAACCTCCAAATAGGCAAGTACAGAGAAGACGACAATAACGAATGTTTTGTCTGCCAATGGATCAAGAATTTTCCCAATTTTGGTTACAGCATTGAATTTACGAGCATACCAACCATCGAACCAATCAGTTAAAACGGCCATGAAGCAAATAATCCCGGCAGCAATCCTCATTTTAAAACTCCCTCCAATAAGGAAGAAAGGGACTGATAGAGCCACAATTATCCGTAATAAACTAAGTGTATTGGGGATATTCATAGTGCAAAAATAAATCTTTATCTGTTGTAACGAGGAGTTTTCAGCATCAGATCCAATAATGAGACTCAAAAAGTCCCATTTGGTCCCGTTTTTTCTAAGAAATTAGCGCATTTTTTAATACGATTCTTCAATTTCAATGAATTTGCCGCCATTTATGCACATTTCACGCATGTATTGAGGAATCTTTCTCTTTAGTACACTGTCAAGTAAATTTTTACAATTCTATTCCTTTTTCCTAGATGAAAAACGAATCCAAAAAATCATCCCGATTTAAAGCGGCCCGCCATGGCTGGCTCCCACTTGAGTTAGTTTCTATCTCACTTGGACAAATCGTTTGAAAGACAATGATTTAAAATATTCAAAAGACAATTGGCTAAGGAGCAGCGTTTCAGCTATTTATGCAAATAGTTTTAAAAGCTTTCTTAGATTTATTCACTATGAAAATTGACAAGCTCATCTTCTTGGTTTTCGTTCTCTTGGTGCTGATGGTTTCGTCTTGTACAAAAGATGAATTTACCATCACAGAAGTGCCTGAGTGGAATGTTCCAGAAACTGAAATCGATACCATATCTCAAGGAGAAATTGAATTTAGGGTAGGTTCAGAAAACATTGCAATTGCTCAGTCCGGTTATGCTTTGAAATGTGAACGTAATTTTGGAGGATATACTGAAACTGAATACATAGCTGGCTCTTCTCAATTGGATTTTACTCAAGAAGAATTGGTATCAACAGCTCATGACTTTATAATTGGATGGAGTGATGTTGATGGCGAAATTCAAAATGCCTTTCTTTTGTATGTTCATCCTTCCGAATTAAATGAAGCTCTATTTTGCATTTCAATTGAATCTGCTGATTTGAATATAATCTCGATTTCTGATGAACATGTAGAGGCAGAATTTCAGGCACTGGTTTTTTGTGATGAATCTTCATCGCCATTGGAAATCGAAGGATCATTCCATGTGCCCATAGAAGATGATTGTCAGATTTGGTATGAACCAGAAGGATATGTTGAGTTCGGATTCGACGATGGTTCGTGGCAATCAAATGCCGTCTTTGGAAGGTATTGTGAAGAAACAGATTGTTATGAATTTTCAACATTGGAAAGTGCCGATCCAGAATTACCCTTGCAAGAACTCGTCGGAGTTCCAGGAGATGTTTTCATTCATTATTGTGAAGAAATAGAGGAGTATGAATTCTATTTTGGAGTGACAATCGAAGAAGAATTTCAAATTGTAAAGGCGCATGCATCCAATGGTAAAATGGAGCTAACAGAATATTCAGATAATGAAACTGACTTCGTTCATTTTTATGCAGAGCTTACATTTTTCGACTTAGAAACGCTCGACATATTGGGAACGGGTGCAGTGTATATAGATACCGCTATTAATAATGATTGTTTTTAATATCTCGTGAATGAAACTCAGTTACATAGTATAATTCAGGATTGCAAGTCAGGTCGTCAACAAGCATACAAACTCTTATACGAGGAGTTTGCAGGTTATGCATTTACCCTTTGTGTAAGATACTCAGTAAAAGAAGAAGACAGGAAAGATTTGATGCAAGAGATTTTTGCTGAGACATTTCTTAAAATTGATAAATATATTCCATCTCGAGGGGAATTTAAATACTGGTTTCGTCGATTGGCGATCAATATAATATTGATGGATTTTCGCAGGAAAAAAGATGTCAAAATCATTGATATCAATGAATTGAGCAATGTTGGAGTCTTAGAAGAAGAAAAGGCACCACAAATTGATCCAGCAATTCTACATACTGCCATTGAAAATCTTCCAACAGGATATCAAACCATCTTTAAACTATCAGTCATCGAAGGCTATGATCACGCTGAGATCAGTGAATTTCTTGGGATTACTCCTTCCTCTTCAAGGTCACAATTGACCAGGGCAAAGAGACAACTAAAGAAATTGCTTCATCCGCTCACAAACACAAAATTTGGAAAGTATGAAAGAGTTTGATTTAAGTAATTACAAAGATTGGATCAATACCTCTGAAGAAAAGTTGCCAGATGGATTTGCATGGGAAGAAATGCAAGCCGGTATCAATGCCAGAATGGATCAAAAAAATAAGAAGAAAAGGATCGGTTTTTGGCCTTGGTTTATCGCGGGGCTTTATTTGATCACAATCCCGTCGTTTCTCTGGTTTGTCACCAAAGATTTGGGCACAATCAATGCTTCTGCTAAACAAGACATTTATGAAACTCAACCGGTCAAACAAGAAGTTGCTTTCTCAAATAAGAATAATGATGTAATTAATGTAAATGAATTGAATGATGAGGATGAATTGAATGATGAGGATGAATTGAATGTTGAGGATGAATTGAATGATGAGAATGAATTGAATAATGAGAAAGATTTGATTGCCAAGAATGAATT
>JAHDDD010000248.1 GCA_020629535.1 Saprospiraceae bacterium | reverse complement strand
AATGAGATTTGATTTGGCATAAAAGAGGTTGCACCATCAATGGTGCAAACTCTTATTTTTTTTAATTATTTTCAAATTTTATTAAAATTACTGATAACATTTACCTATAAATCACAATAAACTAGTGTTATGTCCAATACTATTACGGATCAAGAGATCTTAAATGGCCTTAACAAGAACGAAAATTGGGCCTTTGAACATCTGTACAAGTCATGCTACAAGCAGGTAGCCAGTTATGTACATAGAAATAGCGGATCTCAAGATGAAAGCAAGGACATCTTCCAGGACACAATGGTGATCTTGATTAAAAACATCAACAAAGAGGATTTTACTTTGAGCGAGAACACAAAATTGAGTACTTACATTTTTGCTATTGGTAGGAATCTTTGGCTGGCAAAGTTGAAAAAGAAAGGCAGAATGAACACCAGCTCAGATCTCGACACAGCAATCAATAGCGAAAAACTCAGTACAATAATGGATGAAAAAAATCAGGAAGTCGAAGATAAGCACCAAATGATCGCATCAAAGATGGCTGAATTACAAGGCGATTGTAAACAGTTGTTGGAACTCTATTATTATCAAAAAACTCAGTTGAAAGATATTGCCAGTATCATGAACTATTCTGAAGGCTTTGTTCGAGTGAAAAAGAATAGGTGTATGAACAAACTTAAAAATCTAGTGATATCCTAAACACCAAATGAATTTAAAATGACAGAAGGATTTAAAGATTATGAAAAAATTGGAATGTGGCTGGAAGGCAGTCTTTCCAGCTCCGAATCCAATAGTATGCAACAGATGTATGATTCCGATTCTTCCTTTGCAGCAAAGGTTGACGAGTACAAAGATCTTGTCACAGGTATTAATCTATCAGGTGAAAAATCTACCCGTGAGAAACTCAACGAAGTACAATCCAAATTGGAATCTGAGGGGTTTTTTGAGGAATCAACAGAGCCTGCATCAAACGCTCCCAGAAAAACGAACTCCGTTAAATGGATTGGACTGGCTTTGTTAGCCGCAGCATTGATGGCTGTACTCACCCTCATCATGAAAGAGGAGAGTGAGCCGAAGGTGGAAACACCAGTTGAACAAATTCATTTTGCAAGCAACACAACGCATCCACCTGTGTCACTTAATTACAGCTTAGACAGAGCAGAAGCTTTCGGTCTTGCCGATGACAATAAATCTGAAAAGGAAGTATTGGCAAAGATCCTACAGAAGATAGAAAGAAAAGAATTTAAAGCTGCTGAAAAAGAACTTACACAATTCATGAAAGTGTCAGGAAATAATGACCCTGTCTTAAAGCTTCAATTGGCTTATACAAAATTGCAAAATGGCAAGTATGATCAAAGCATTTCTCTTCTTAGTCCACTAGCAGCAGATGATGCGTTCAGATTTGAAGAAGAAGCAAAATGGTATTTGGGATTGGCAATGGTCAATTCACCAAATAAGAAAAACCAAAGTAATGCCTTGGATATCCTTAGTGCCATTGCTCAAAATAGAAATTCAGAATATTCAACGAAAGCCCAACAAATACTCAAGAGCATTACAATAGAAAAGTGAAACGACTGATTGTTGTCATATTATTCTTCCCTTTTGTACTCAATGCCTCCCACTTTGAACAAACCGCAAATCGCGTACTCAATGCCTTGTACGAAGCCAATGGCAATTTCATTCACGATAAACCTGCCTTGGTAGTAACCGAAGACAATGATAATGCAGCATTCTATCTTAAACGTTCAAACACCATTGAATTAAGTACCCGTGTATATGATGTATGTACCAATTTTTGCGAAGACTCTTTGTCTGCATTGGCCTTTGTAATAGGCCACGAATTGGCACATGCGTATCAGGACGATTTGGATATAGGTTCGACTTCGTTTCTTGCCTATGATCATCATCATGATGCAGGTATTTTCATCGAAGAATCTGCCGATATACAAGGAGTGTTTATGGCATACCTTGCCGGATTTGAAACCATCAGTATCTTACCCGACTTGATTGAACAAATTTATGTTGAGTTTGGATTGAGCAAAGAGCTAGATGGATATCCATCTTTGGAAGAACGTCAAAAGACAACAGTAAAGGTCATGCAAATGGCCGAAGAATTAATCCACCTTTTTGAAATTTCAAACTACCTGATCGGAGTAGGGGAGTATGAGTTGGCTCAAGCTTCGTACGAATACATTTTGCAGTGGTACAAAGGAGAAGAAATCTACAACAACCTCGGTGTCAGCTATATCCAATTAGCACTCAATTTTACAGAGATCAATTATTTTCCATTTGCCTTCCCTTTTGAATTGACCTGGCAGACAAGAATGAGAAAACCATTGAAAAGCCGTGGCCTTTCTGCTATGTCTGAAGATGAGATGTTGGTATTCCAAAGCTATTTATCGAAAGCCAACACATACTTCCAAACCGCCACTAAAATTAATCCAAACAATATTGAGTCTTCCATTAATGAAATTTGTGGCTTGTACCTTTCTGGAAATTTTTACGAAGGAGATGAAAGACTTTCAGAATGCTTCACAATGAATGTGAATTATGAAATGGAAGCAAGATTGCAAACGGTCAAGGCCATTGGATTAAAATTGAGAGGAGAAATCGACAAGTCAGATCATATGTTCCAGAACATTGCCCGACAATCAACAGGCTTGATAAAGTATCAGGCAAATTATAATTGTAATCAATTTGATCTTGAAGATTCTATAAGCCAAATAGATTGCTCTACCATTGAATTTGAAGATCGTAACATCGATGAAATCCGCTTGCATCGCCCTAATATGGATGCAAATTTCATGGCCCTTAGTAGTGAAAATGATATTGCTATTTCTATAGCACAAAAATCAAATTCGATGGTGTATACGTTCAAAACCAATACAGAAGTTTTTGTCATTCAACGAGTGTTTGATCACTTTCCAACACTAAATAACGAACCCAATCTCGAGAAAGCCATCCAATTGGAAAATGGATATTTATACCATTGTCACGATCAAAGGTCTGCTATTCGATTTAATGAAAAGGGAGAGATTAAAGATTGGGTGAAATATTATTAGAACATGCGATTTCAAACAATGCTGATTCTTATATTTAAATGTGAACAATAATTCCTAATTTCGATAATTTAATAACTCCAACATTTCCTTTACGAATCATGACAAAATCAGCCTTTTTACTTATTTTGATATGGCAGTTTTTTCTCTGTTTTCATATTAATGCACAAATATTTAATTCTCAAGACAGCTTAGTTTTTGATAGAATTTCTGAAGCGCTTCAGGTCAATGACCCAAATACCGAAGTACTTATTGACTCGTTATTGAGCAACGATCAGCGAATCTCTATTCAGGCAAAGGCCTTGCAACTAAAAGGCAAATGGCTTGAACGTACTCAAGGGCTTCACTTTGGAACAGAATCATTATTGAAGTCTTACAAACTTCTCGAGTCAAATATTGGTCCCGATTATTATGATCTATATAGAGATGCTTGGATTGATCTAACATATAATTATTTGGATCAAGGAAGTTATGTTGAAGCAGAGAAAATTGGTTTGGCTGGTCTTGATTTTATAGAATCAAATAAATTAGAATCGAGCACATACGGGCCTAGCGTTTATCGAGTCATTGGGAACTTGTATCATGCGATTGGCCTGTATAACAAATCCCTTCATTTTAGAGAAAAGGCAATGGAAGCCATTACTCTCTATTCTTCAGAACGAGGTTTGAGATATGCTTATAACTCTTCTAATCTTGCCTTGAGCTATCGGCTTGCACAAGAATATGAAAAGGCTGAAAAATACGCGCTTGAAGGGTATGCAATAATGAAAGAATTATTGAGTGATGATCATCCATCTGTGAAGTTAGAAACCTCGAATATCGCAGGCTTGTATTACAATACAAACAGACCTGAGAAAGCATTACAATATTTCGAAAAAGCTGTGGAAGTCTATCATTCTACTGGCGATACACTTTCTATCAATTATGCGCTTGCATTGAACGGTTTGGGTGCATGTTTGAATAAACTAGGGAAGACTGATGAAGCATTCACTTACTCAAAAAAAGCAAACGAAATATTTCATGAGATATCTAGATATGATACTGAATATAGTCTCATGTCAGATATGAATCTGGGGTCGACTTTAAAATTTGATTCCACTCAACAAGAGAAGTCAGTTGAATATTACAAGATAGGCCTTCAAAGATTTAGAGATTACATAATAAGAAATATCAGAATAAAAACAGCTGAGGATCTCGTCGACTTTGATTCTCATATTATGGATCAAATAGATCGACATACGAAAGCGTTTTACAAAGATGATTTATTCAATGAGACTCTTTCCCCTGAGTTTTTCAAAATTGCCTTGTTGAGAAATGGGATTGCATTGGAAAGAGAAATTCAAATGTCGAAACTTCTGAAAAGTAATCCTGAGTTTAAAGCCCAAAATGAAAAGTTGATTGAACTAAATGATCAATTAAACATTGCTTACCAAAGAAACCAGGGTCAAAGTATTATCGATAGTATTGAAAATGAAATCTTGGTGATTGAAAAGTCTTTTCTCGTGAGCGGCAAGATTCCTGCATTGGATTTTCTAAATATTACTATTGATGATATCCTTTCCAAAATGGATCACAATACTGCTCTGATAGAATTCGGATCTCACTTTGATAAAAGAGAGGATGACACAATATTCAAAAAATATCATGCCTCCATTTTAAAACATGAAAATCCACAAGTGACCTTGGTGCCTTTGTTCGATGAAGAAGCATTGAGCAAAAGACTTAGTGACCAATCTGAGCGAAGAGCAGAGTATGTTAGTGCTTTATATCAAACAGCAGAAAGAGGAGTAACTGTCACAGGAGATAATAAAAGCTTATATGAATTGATCGTAGAACCACTTTTGCCTTCATTGGAAGGTATCACCAAAATTTATTATGCACCCAATGGGCTTTTACATAGAATTAATTTTTCTGCCATTGCTGATAAAGATGAAAACATCTTGGCAGATTTGTTTGAATTGCATTTGATTGGAAGTGGTAGACATGTTTTGAATTCATCAAAAGAGGAATCTTATGAAAATACTGCGGCACTATTTTTTGATCTCGATTATGGTGCAGAAAGTTCTATCGCATTGAGTAGAGGTGCTGCTCTTGAAAAGCAAGCTTGGTCAAAACTAAAATACACAAAAAAAGAAGGGGAAGAAGTAAATGAAATTCTAATTTCAAATAGTTTTAAATCAAACGCATACACTCTGGGGTCAGGCATAGAAAGTGCTTTTAAAAGTCTTGACAAAAAAGGCAAATCCCCTCGAGTAATTCACCTTGCCACGCATGGTTATTTTCTACCAAAATTGCAAAATGAAGTAGGAGAAATTGAATATCAGAATATCAAAAATCCAATGATGAGATCGGGTCTTATCTTATCATCAGGCAATGAGGCTTGGCTTGGAGAAGGTTTAAGAGAAGGCGAAGACAATATCCTGACTGCATCTGAAATTGCACAAATGGATTTAAGCAACACTGAGCTGGTTTGTCTTTCTGCATGTGAAACCGCACTCGGAGATATTGAAAACAATGAAGGTGTGTATGGCTTGCAACGTGCATTCAAAATGGCCGGAGCAAAGTATATTTTAATGTCTCTTTGGCAAGTTCCCGATAGAGAAACTTCTGTTTTCATGACAACTTTTTATGAAAATTGGTTGACAAATAAGATGAGTATCCCTGACGCTTTTAACAAGACCCAAATCGAAATGCGTGACAGATTTTTCAATCCATATCAATGGGCTGGATTTGTCCTCATGGAATAAGATAAACTACTTTAAGTGATAACAAATCAATGAAAAGGTCAATAAACCACTATAGTTTCACGTAAAATGACCAATTATAAATACTTTTTTTGTTTTGTATTGTTGAATGTTTTCCTGGCGACGAATTTAATGGCAGAAAAACATGCATTAATCATAGCCATAGGTGATTATCCAGTAGACAGCGAATGGCCAGATATTTCCAGTGCGAATGATGTCGTTCATGTCTCAGAAGCATTTAGATTATTGGGATTTTCAGATTCTAAGGTCACGACCTTGGTCAATGAAGATGCTACCTATCAAAACATCCTCAATGCATTGAACCATCTTTCTGAAGTTGTGCGAAAAGGAGATATCGTTTTTATACATTATTCAGGCCATGGCCAACAGATTGCGGATGACAACGGTGACGAATTGGATGGATATGATGAAGCCATCGTACCTGTCAATTCTCCATTGAAATTTCAGAAGGGTATTTATGAAGGAGAAAGACTTATTCGTGATGATTTTATCGGCGAAATTACGTTGAACATAAGAAAGAAAATCGGACCTTCAGGACAGGTACTTTTGGTATTGGATTCATGTCATTCAGGCACAGGTACTCGTGGCATGGGAAGAGCAAGAGGCACGCAATATGTTATGGCCTCTGATTCATACGATCCCAAATCGAGAGGCAAGGATACCG
>JAHDDD010000247.1:5384-6489 GCA_020629535.1 Saprospiraceae bacterium | reverse complement strand
CAGCGAGCGAAGAGAGCGATCCCGCTTCCCGCAGTGAATGCAATGAACGATCTCAAAGTGAGCAAAGCGAACGGTCTCTATTATTACTTAACGGTCAATTCTTTAATGCGGAAAAAAGCATCCTCCTTACATAAACTCCGTTCCATATTTTATAATCAAATTCACTACAATAAATTTGATTATGCATTGCTCATTATTCATTACTCATTATTCATTGCTCATTGCTCATTACTCATTACTAATTATTCATTACTAATTATTCATTACTCATTAAACATCAATGGGAAAGTAAGACAAATCACTTCCCTTTCCCTTGTACCAATACCAACATTGTATAAAACAGTATTTTAAAATCAAGTCCAAGAGACATGTTTTCGAGGTAGATGATATCGTACTTTAGGCGTTGTAGCATTTGGTCGAGATTACTAGCGTAACCATATTTTACCTGACCCCAAGATGTGATGCCTGGCCTGACCTTTAAAAGGTGCTTATAATGTGGAGCCTTTTCCATGATCTGATTGATATAAAATTGTCTTTCGGGTCTGGGACCAACCAATGACATTTCTCCCTTTAGTACATTGATCATTTGAGGGAGTTCATCTAGTCGCCATTTTCGCATGATGCGACCCCACTTGGTAACCCGAGGATCGTCTTCGTTTGAAAGTTGAGGACCAGCAGCTTCTGCATTCAGGTGCATAGACCGGAATTTAAGTATACTGAATGCTTTGTTGTTCTTACCAATTCGATCTTGAGAATACATGATCGGACCTGGAGATGAAAGTTTCACTCTCAATGCGATATATAGATACAGCGGAGATAAAATGATCAAACACAACGAAGCTACAATGACATCAATAAACCTTTTTAGCATCAACTCCCATCGAGACATGATCTCTTGGTCTACTTCGATCAGGATGGCTCCATAAATGTGTGTTAATTTTACCGTACCCAACATGATATCATACATGTCTGGAATAATCTTGACAAGAATCCTATCGCTGGATATAATTATTATATGCTAAAGCAAATCGATTTTGATGGCACCTCTTCGACATCTTCTATTAATGTAGTTGTTGTAAAAAATACGGGATCAGTACCTACCGTT
>JAHDDD010000247.1:0-5374 GCA_020629535.1 Saprospiraceae bacterium | reverse complement strand
ACAAGGTATCGAGTATGCTTTTGAGCTTATTGTGTTCAGAAGTTTCAATAGCAATGATGACTTCTTCAACATTCATTTCATCAACGACCAGATGGATATCTTGCAATTTGCCGATCATCGGAATCAGGTTTGCAAGGTGGTTTACAGACTTTCCATTTGAATCAATGAAGCCGATAAAATTGTGTGCTTTTCCGTAAGGTTTGCTCTTCAATTCATTGTAAATCTCGACGGCATTTTTGTCTCCTCCAATGATCAATGTGTTGTACTTTATCTTGCCTTTTTTCAATCTATTCAATGAAAATGAAAGGAAGGTCATTCTCGCGAAAGCGGTGCACAAAAAATGAATTCCAAACAAAGTCAAAAAGGGATTCACGTAGTGCGTGTAATGGTGTGTGGTGTCATCGATGAGAATGGTAAAAAACAACAACATCACCCCAATCAAGCTGATGGTAAAGGTACGTTTGAGGGTCGCCCATCTGGAAAATCGATAAATGTCCGAGTACTTGTCAAAGATGCTGTACAAAATTAGCCATCCGATTGGTATCACCACAAGCCCTTGTATCAGTTTGGGATCATTGATTGCTTCTGCCCAGGTGGCACTTGGATTTTCTAAAAACTTTCGATAGCCAAAAAACAAAACCCAGGCAACACAAGCCATGGCCCAATCGAGGACCCGGTAAATGAGTAAACCTAGTTGTCTTTGACCTGTCAGCATTTAAAAATGAATGAATTTTACATTGTCAATAAAAAATTCTGCTTCTTCCATATCCCCAACATTGGCTCCCATCAAAATCCTATACTCCTCTAATTGTGATTGGATCAATAGTTCTGACAAGTCAATGTAGACTTTCTCCCATTCTTCATTGGGCAACAAGGCCAGCCAATAACTATTGGCCTCATTCACACCAACTGTGGCTCGCAAACCCACATTGAGAGGAACCTCTGTTTTATAATCCATCTCAAGGTATACGGGCGTACCGTTGGTTGGGACATCTGTGAAATTTACTGTTGTGGCAAATTCTATTTCTGGATTCATTGTATCCAATTTCGCGTAACCACTGCCGAAGCCTTCAAAGGTATCATCATTGGTAATTACCAATTTGGTACTATCATCGCCGTCAACTTCTTGTGTGAAAATTTGATTGGTGGTCTCAAAATCTTCGATGAATTGAAAGGTTAGATTTTCTTTATAGTTAAACTCAAGATCTACTTCAATAATTCCTCCCGGACTATAATCATAAAACAGTGAAATTTGATCATAGAATGGATACATCGTATGATCGGAACGAATTTCATTTCTGTGAATTCCTGCAAAGAAAACCATGTTCGTAGTCTCGTCAGTATCGAGGACCGGAACCTTTGTACCTGGTTCAAAAACGCCAATATTTTGGCCATCAGCTGCGACCCAAATCTCTTTGATCGCGTGTCCAGAACTGCCTTCTATTTCGTCAGCATTGACCGATACGGATGAAAGCTCTATAAACATCGGCGCCTCATCTGCAGAATCAAAAAGTCCACAAGACCCGATTCCAAACAGGAGAATGATCACCGTTATTTTTGTGAGGTTAGACATGAACTTTAATATTTGATTCGATTTCATGAGCAAGCTCCATCACTTTCACAGCATGATGGATATCAACTTTTGGTTCAGTTTTTTCAACGATGGCTTTATAAAAATCATTGAGCTCGTTCTCAATCGCATTTGATTCTTGTATATCTTGAGACATCACATTGATATACTTGTCTCCATCTTTCGTCTCAATCAACATACCTTCTTTCTGATCATTGAGCTTGATGACTTGGTTTGTTTTTTCAAGAAAATCAATGCCGATGTATGCGTCGTTTTGAAAAATTCTAAACTTTCTCATTTGCTTCAAACTAATTCTACTGGCAGTCATATTTGCTACACAACCATTTGCAAATTCTATCCGAGCGTTGCATATATCTGCTGTCGATGAAAGAATATTCACACCATTGGATCTGATTTCTGCAATCGGTGAATCAACCAATTCCAACAATATATCCAGATCATGAATCATCAGATCAAGGATCACAGAAACATCATTTCCACGAGGATTAAAAGTGGCCAACCGATGGCATTCAATGAACATGGGATTGTGCACGTGTGGAAGTGTCGCAACGAAAGCCGGATTGTATCTCTCTACATGTCCTACCTGAACGATCAAACCATGCGAATCGCTGACCAGCTTTTGAAGTGCATGAGCTTCTTCCAATGAAGCTGTGACAGGTTTTTCGATGAAAACATGTTTTCCTGCATTCAAAGCATTCACCGAAAGGTCATAATGGCTCGTGGTGTCTGCCACGACAATGACAGCATCAATTTCTTTGAGCAGTTCTTGATAAGATGAAAATGCTTGGGTTTGGTAGATGCCCGCAGCTTCATTGGCTGTTTTAGCATCAATATCAAATACACCTTGTAAAGTAAATGGTGTACTATTTAAACATTTGAGGTGAATTTTCCCCAAATGGCCGGTTCCTACAACTCCTATTCTCAAAGTTGGTTTTCTCAGTTTGGTTTGACTAACTATTATACCTCAGAATGCATCCGATTATTGTAATAAGGACGACTAAAATTGCGGCAATTTTTACTGAATTTCTGATATTCTGTGCGAAACCCCTTATTTCATTGGACATTTCCGGATGATGGACTATCACTTCTGTTTCCATCTTATTTGCATCAAATATCCATTTCGCATCAAATTCGACCTTGTTCTGAACAAGCTTCTTGTAATATTTTAATACCTTAATACGGAAATAGACATTGACGAACAACAGAGCGATAAAGATCGCAACGACGAGTATCATTAAAAATTCCAAATCTCCTCATTTTGAAAGCGCGAAAATAATGAAGCAATTACTCTCCATCACTATAATCTGCATCATTTTGTCTCCTCTGATGTTATTCTCCCAAATAGATTTCAATGAAATAGGGCTTGAATACTATTTGCCTGAGTCAAATTACAAAAACGATGTTCCCACACCGAAAGAATTTCTCGGCTATCAAGTGGGCGAATGGCATGTCAATCATGACAGATTGGTGGCTTATATGTCAACACTGGCAAAAAGTTCTGACCGTATTATTTTACAAGAATATGGAAAGACCTACGAGGAAAGGCCATTGATAAATCTGTTTATCAGTTCACCAAAAAATTTGGCGCGTCTGGATGAGATCAAAAAATTACATCAGCAAAACATTGATCCGACTGTCGAAACATTCACACCAGATCTACCACTGATCTTTTATCAAGGATATAGCATTCATGGTGATGAATCTAGTGGTGCGAATGGTGCCATGTTGGTGGCTTATCATCTGGCGGCTTCTACCGATCCAGAGATTGAAAAAATGCTCGATGACTTGATTATTATTTTCGATCCGTGCTACAATCCGGATGGTTTCCAACGGTATGCTGCATGGGTCAATGCTCATCAAGATCATATGCACACGCCTGATCCAAATGATTTGAGTCACAATGAACCATGGCCGACTGGTCGGACCAATCACTATTGGTTTGATCTCAATCGCGATTGGTTGTTGTTAACGCACAAAGAATCTCGGGCAAGAATTAAGGTGATTCAGGAATGGAGACCGGGTGTTCTCACCGACCATCATGAAATGGGAAAGAACAGCACTTTCTTTTTTCAGCCGGGCGTACCAAGTCGGACCAACCATCTTACCCCAGAAATCAATCAACAGCACACCGAAGCCATTTCAAAATATCATGAACGTGCCTTGGATTCGATTGGTGCAGAATATTTTTCAAAGAAACGATTTGATGATTTTTATTATGGTAAAGGATCGACCTATCCTGATGGTCAAGGATGTATTGGAATATTATTTGAACAGGCAACGTCTGAGGGTATACGTCAAGAAACTGAAAATGGTATTTTGACTTTTCCATTTTGTGTACGAAACCAAGTTGTGACTTCTTTCTCTTCACTCAATGCTGCCGTTGATATGAAAGAAGACATACAAAGTTATAGTCGTGATTTTTATAGGGACCGTTATGCTGATGCCGATGATTACAACACCGCTGCCTTTATAGTGAAGATGGATGATCCTTGGCGAAGAGACAGATTTGCTGATATCCTTGCTCAGCACAGTATTACTGTAAAAAAATTAAAGTTCGAGCAAACCTATGGTGATGTGCAATATAGTCCGGAAGAATCATTTGTTGTGCCACTCAAACAGATGCAGCATACGTTGGTGAGGTCTATTTTTGAAACGGTCAATGAATTTCAAGATAGTGTCTTCTACGATGTATCGACCTGGACTTTCCCATTTGCATTCAATGCTGAGTACACCGCGGTACCTTCTGAAGACTTCGCCACAGAAATTATGGGCGATGATTATACTTCAGATTTCAAGGAAGAATTTTTACTCCGGTCCGCCAGAACCATGATGGTGGACTGGAATCAATACATGGCTCCTGCTCTATTGAATGTGCTTCAACAAAATGAAATCCCGTATTCAAGATTGGCAGAAGAATTCTGTGCCAAAGACGGAACTACTTTCAAAGCCGGAAGCCTCGTGCTAGAACGAACAGCATTGGATTCAAAACAACAAAAAACGATCACCGATTTTGCAAATGAACATCAAATCAGATTTTCTCAAATGGCTGAGGCTCCTTCCGTTCTTGCAGAAGATGGTTTGACACTCACAAAAGGTAAAAAGAAGAAAACAAAAATCGCCTTGATGACGGGTGACGGATTGAATTCATACGACGTAGGTCATGCCTGGTTCCAACTGGATTACCGTTGGAAAATTCCAGTGACCAGATTGGAAATAAGAGATCTGTACAGAACTGATATATCTGATTATACCACCATCGTTTTGTCAGATGGAAATTACAATTTAGATGGAAACTCCTTGAAGAAAATCAATGATTGGGTCAATAATGGCGGAAATCTCGTTTGCATCAAAAAATCCGTAAGTGTGGCTATGGGTCAAAAATGGTTTGATTTTGAATTGCAAAAACTCAATGCGGTAGAAACCGATGAAGAAAAAGGCGCACAAGTTATTGGTGGATGTATACTTTCTATTGACATTGACCCAGCACACGGTTTATGCAGAGGAATAACAGATACAAGCATACCGGTATTCCGCAAAGGTAATGATTGGTATCTTGCCGAAAACACAGAACAACAAACGATCGTAGCAAGACATTCTGCCGAACCATTGATTAGCGGTTTCGCTTCTGATGAAAATGTAGAAAAAGCAAAAAATTCGGTGGCGATAGCGGAGGCAAAGGTAGGTGAAGGAAGTGTAATCTATCTGGCAGAAAATCCAAATTTTAGAGGTTATTGGTATGGTGGAGCGATGTTGTTTGCGAATTGTGTGATGAGGTAGTGAGAT
>JAHDDD010000246.1 GCA_020629535.1 Saprospiraceae bacterium | reverse complement strand
GTGGACAGAGTGGGGTGTCCCATTGGTGAAGAGAACATCAAAGGATTCTACTTTGTGTAATTCCTTGGCTTTTCGGATGACTGGATTGACCCAATTTATCTTCGGGTCTGGAATAAAGTAATTTGCTCTCATATACTTCAAAAATCTAGACACAAATCCGCCACCTGATTTTTTTACATTGTCTGTTTTTCCTGCGCCAGCTTTTTTGATAAATCTTGTTAAATCATTGATCTGGACCGGATGCAACTTTGTGCGTGCATGAACCAATGACTCCATGCTTGAATCGACTCCATAATAACTTGCACCTTTTGGATGAATGACATGACATTCATGGCCAAATTCAACCAGATTTTTAACAAAATAGAGGATTCTCTGGGCAGAAACTCCACTACAAGGAGACCAATAATATGTAATGAACAGTATTTTCAATCAATTCAATCTTGTCTTAAGGAAAACATTTCCCGAAAGTAGAAATATGATAGGAAATAATCATACGTTTTATAATTTTGGGCTTCAATAAATTGTAAATGGGAGGTATGTTGCTTCAGCAGTTGAAAAATGAGGAGAAAAAGATAGCCGTCATTGGCATGGGATACGTCGGCTTACCGATAGCATTGGCATTCGCCAAACATTTTCATGTAGTGGGATTTGATATTGATAAAGCATTGATCGAAACGCTACATCAAGGTAAAGATCCAAGAGAAGAAATTCAAGATGAAGAGTTTCAAAATGTCAAAATTCAATTCACAAAAAACGAAGATGATCTCAAAGATATATCGGTTTACATCGTCGCTGTTCCAACGCCGGTTACAAAACTTAAGTCACCCGATCTCCGTCCGCTCATAAGTGCTTCAAAAACGATCGGAAGAAATTTGGAAAAAGGAGCCATTGTTGTGTACGAGTCTACTGTATATCCTGGATGTACGCAAGAAGAATGTTTGCCAGTACTTGAAGAGCATTCTAATCTAAGGTATGGAGACGATTTTCACATCGCTTATTCTCCCGAGAGAATCAATCCCGGTGACAAAGTGCATACGCTCAGCAATACAATTAAAATTGTATCAGGAGATACGTCCGATACGTTAGATGCTGTGGCGGGTTTGTATGAAGTTGTGATTGAAGCAGGTGTACATAGGGCTGCAAGTATCAAGGTCGCGGAGGCTGCGAAGATCATTGAGAATGCTCAAAGAGATTTGAATATAGCATTCATGAATGAGATTTCAATCATTTTCGATCTCATGAATATCAATACCCTTGATGTCATCGAAGCCGCAGGCACCAAATGGAATTTTCTCAAATTTTATCCAGGACTGGTGGGAGGACATTGTATTGGCGTAGATCCGTACTACTTGACCTATAAATCTGAGCAACTGGGTTACAAGCCAGAAATCATTTTGGCAGGCAGAAAGGTCAATGACAACCTCTCAAAACATGTTGTCAACAAAGTACTTGGTCATCTGGAAGGAAATAATGTCGCCTTTGACCAATCTAAAATACTTGTGCTTGGTATTACCTTCAAAGAGAATGTAAGTGATATTAGGAATTCCAAGGTAGTGGATGTTGTTCAGGAATTACAACACTACAATATACAAGTCGACGTATATGATCCATACGTTGATGTGAATGAATTGGAAAAGAGTTATCACATCTCCACCGTGCCTGAAATAGGTGGAGGATATCAAGCAATTATTGCGGCTGTAAAACATGAGGAGTTTACCACTTTTTCAGAAGAGAAGCTGAAGACTCTTATGGTCGAAAATGGAATGCTCCTCGATATCAAATCAATGTATAAGAACTTTAAGGGTCTAAATTATTGGGCACTTTGATGAAGCATTTGGCCATCATACCCGCCTATAATGAAGAAGAAAATCTGGATCGGCTGCTTGTTTCTTTGTTGCATCAGACAAGAGCATTGACCAAAATAATTGTGGTCGATGATGGAAGTAAAGACAATACAGCAAAGATCGTAAATAGATTTATGAGCAAGAATGAAACTGTTCATTTGGTCCAAAACCCAAACAAAGATCCAAGAGCGACAGGTGCAAAAATCGTCAAAGCATTTAATCTCGGCTTGGAGAGTGCAGATTTGGAAGCATTTGACCTCATCAGTAAGTTCGATGCTGATCTCCAATTTCCGCAAGATTACAACGAACAGATAATTCAACAATTTTCAGCAGATCCGAAACTAGGCTTGACTGGTGGACAATGTGTCATCACCAACGGTTCAAATTGGGAGGTAGAATCAGTATCTAAAAATGATCATATACGTGGAGCCCTAAAGACTTATCGAGTGGATGCCTTTCGGCAAATGGATGGTTTAAAGACATTCATGGGCTGGGATTCTGCAGACGAATTTTTATTGAGATACTATGGTTGGACTGTAAAATTGGTTGAAGATTTACATGTCAAACATTTTCGGGAAACAAATCAAATGACTGATTGGAAGAAGGTCGCGAAACTCAATGCACAGGTATTCCACAACCTAAGCTATGGCTTTTGGATTGGCAGTTTTTCTGCATTGAAAAGAGGACTAAAAAACAAACCATTGATCATCTCCGGTATCTTATGTTGGCTTTCTTTTGTAGCTCAGTTCTTTGGAAAAAGGAATAATCATTTCGATAAAGACCAGGTCAAGTTTATCAGAAATTATCGATGGAAAGGAATATTTTGATCCATGAAAAATGATCAAACATATACTCCTCTTATCATCACAGGAATGCATCGTTCCAATACTTCTTTGGTAGCAAAAAGCTTGTTGTCTTCCGGTCTCCATATGGGCGATAATTTATTGCCAGCTTCCCCGCACAATAAAGAAGGATATTTCGAAGACAAGACCATCATTGACATTGAAGATGAATGGTTGAAGAAAAGTGATCAGTATTGGTACATCTCTGATTTTGATCAACTAAAGGCGATCCAACCAGATAAAGGGCAAATATCATCGACCCGTCAGAAAGTATTAGATGCTTTTGATGGAAAATCATTTTTTGGGTGGAAATCTCCGAGGTCCATATTGTTTTTGGATTATTGGTTAAAAGTATTTCCTGAAGCCAAGTTCTTTTTCATATTTCGACATCCTTGTTTGGTGTCAGAATCATTGGTGAAGAGAGGTGATATGTGGAAGTTTTCAAAGCTTCATCCTATGCAATTAAAAAAGGCTTTGAAAATATGTGAAGTATACAATCGTGCAATGCTTGATTTTTTTGAGAATCATGAAGAAATAAGTTTGATTTTTGAAAGTCCAGTCGATATTGACAATACATCTAAGCAAGGCCGGATCAATGAGAAACTGCGAAATTGGGGATTCATGGATGGACCAGTTGATTTTGAATCTAATGTAAATCCTAAACTTTTAAGGAGTAAGGCGCCCGGTATTTTGTCAAATCTCGTCTATAAGTCTAGTTGTGATCGGCAAATCTATGATCGGCTCAAAAAATTATCTTCTGATTCTTTGTTGTAATTTGTGAGCTTATGAGGATTTTGATCTATTGTCATAGAATTGGATTTCGTACCACCAATTTCATACATAACGAAATAGCCTATCTTGATCAAAGACATGAGGTGAAAGTTTTGTTCCATCATGAATCAACAGAAAATCATTACGATTTTAAGAATACAGTCCAGGTTCCTCATTATGAGCATCCATTGCTTGGTAGTTTTAAGCGAGTTTCATCAAAGATTGGACTTAATTTGAATTCATTTGAAACAGGACTTAGAAGAGAAATGGAAACATTCAAACCTGATATTTTTCATATCCATTTTGGAAACATAGCAGTAAGGGTTCTTGACTATTTTACAGAAACAAATATTCCGGTCCTTATCAGTTTTCATGGTCATGATGCCAGTCGGAGTTTGAGAGATGAGAGTTATGTTTCAGGTTTGCAAAAGGTATTTGATCGGCCTAACGTGTTCCCCATATTTGTAAGCAATTTTATGAGACAGAATGTTGTAAATTCTGGGCTCACATTTAATGAAGCCAATATTCTGTATTATGGTACGGATCTGAGTAAGTTTCAACGAGAGAAAAGAGATCATCGCAAAGCACCTTATGTTTTTCTTCAAGTTTCCTCTTTTGTTGAGAAAAAGGGGCACGCCTATACACTCGAAGCATTTGAATTGTTGTTAAGGGATAGACCTGAAATGGAAATCAAATTAATTCTTGCTGGTGGTGGTAAACTATTGAATGAGATGAAGCGTTTGGCCGTAGAATTTGGAATAGCAGATCATGTTGAGTTTCCGGGTTGGGTTGATACGGATCAAGCAAAAAGTTTGATGGAAAGAGCCCATGCTTTTGTACATCATAGTATTGTTGCAGCAGATGGAGATATGGAGGGCATTCCGAATGCATTGATGGAAGCGATGGCCATGGAACTTCCGGTCTTGTCAAGCGTTCATTCCGGTATACCCGAACTGGTAGAATCTGGAAAGCATGGTTTTCTCGTAAAAGAGAAAGATGTAACATCTTATGCAAAGAAAATGCGTGAAATATTGCATTGGAATTATTTGCCTGAAAACAGAGAACGTGTGTTGACCCATTTTGAAAAAGAAAAACACGGACAAAAACTCGAGCTCATTTACAAAAAATACATTTAGAATTTGGGAGTTATACAACGTCAAGGCTTTAAACATTCACTGGTCAATTTGGTAGGTGTAGGTATTGGCTTGATGTCTACCTTGTTCATTTATCCACGAGCGCTCGAATTGTATGGATTGGCTCAAATTATTTTGGCGAGTTCGGTGTTGCTCATGTCTTTTTTTACTTTAGGATTGAATGTGGTTGCGGTTAGATACTTTCCTACATTTAAAGATCCGTCTTCAGGTCATCGGAATTTTTTGTCTTTTCTTCTTGTTGGTGGATTTGTTGGTTTTGTACTTTTTCTTTTTTTGTTTCCTCTTGTCAAAATTTTGTTGGTTGACTATTTGTTTGCTAACAATTCGAGGGTAGAGCTATTTGAAGAAAACATCATATACATCATACCGTTGGTTTTTCTGATGATCTTCAATTTTCTGCTCCTCAAGTATGTCTCCAATTTTCATCGAGTGGTTGTGCCTACAATCTTGGATCAGATTTTGATCAAGCTGAGTTTACCTGTTTTGGTCATTTTGTTTTTGATGGACATGATCAATTATCAATTGTTTTTCATAGGCTTGATTATCAATTACGTTGTAGTGCTTTTAGGGTTGATATTTTATACCAAAGCACTCGGGCAATTGCATCTGGGTAAGGACTTTGGTTTCATTGACCGACCCTTGTTTAAGGAGATGCGAAAGTTTTCATTTTATGGTCTATTGAACGCCTTGGGAAGTCAACTTGCATTTAGAATTGATACCATCATGGTGGGTGCGATGGTTGGCATTGCTTCTGGTGGAGTATATTCTATTGTTAACGTCATCATTGATGTGATCACTAAACCTGCAAAGGCCATTCATGCTATAGCTACTCCCATCATTTCCGAAAATTGGTCCAAAAACAACACCAAGGACATTGATGTAATCTATAAGAAATCATCCATCGTGCTTTTATTGTTTGGGTTCTATGTGTTCTTTGGAATTTGGTTGTCAATCGACGACCTCTTTCATTTGATGCCCAATACAGAACAATTGATGAAGGGAAAGTATGTTGTGCTTTTTCTTGGCTTAGGCAAATTGGTTGATCTTGCCACCAGTGTCAATTCACCGATCATTGGAATGTCTCCAAAGTTTAAGTTTAATTTTTACGCATTGATGACGCTGGCCGTATTGAATGTATTTTTTAATATTCTCTTTATCAAAGTATTCGAACTAGGGATGGTAGGAGCTGCCCTCGCAACGCTATTGTCGTTGACCTTATTTAATATCGGAAAGGCCATTTTTATTTACATTCAATTTAAACTCAATCCTTTTACTCGTAAAACCTTTTTTCTTTTACTCATAGCTTTGACTTGCTTTTATGTGAGTTATATTCTTCCATTTGATTTCCATGCATTGACCAACATTTTAATTCGGTCCATTCTTTTCAGCATACTTTATCTGGGGGCATGTTATGTTTCTCAAATTTCTGATGATTTTAATGAAAATGTGAACAAGGTGTTGGGACGGATGAGGACCTAATCTTCGTAAATCTTCATTTCTTTAAAATTTTTTATCAAAATTTTCCGTCTTTTTCATGAGTATGTGATCTTACTTATGTGATCAGTCAATGAATTTGGAAAAAGTCATATCGCAAGCGAAAAACGGAGATCAAATTGCATTCAAGCAATTGTATCAACACTTTTCAAGTGCCATGTTTGCATCCTCATTCAGAATCACAAATAATAGAGAGACAACAAAGGATGTTCTGCAAGAATCATTCACAACGGTTTTCCACCAGTTGAAAAAATTAAATGATCCAAATGCGTTTGAAGCATATCTCAGACGAATTGTCATTAATAATAGTTTGAAAGAAGTGAAGTCAAAATTCAAGCTGGTGGAGCTAGACCATGATCATTTATTTGAGGACAATCTAGATCAAGAGAGATGGTATTTGGGC
>JAHDDD010000006.1:35209-36337 GCA_020629535.1 Saprospiraceae bacterium | reverse complement strand
GCTGGTCATATCTTTTCTTCCATTTGTTTTTTCATTTCCTTGGTCATGTTTAATTCGATAAAGTATCCGGAAGATAAGTGGATATACAGAATCGCAGCTATATTAGCACTCATTATTGGTTTTGTTCCAAATGAACAAGTAGAACCTCTTGACGCATGTTATATACGTGAAAATACAAGTATTGCTCTGAATTATATTCATTTGGGCGCTGCCATAGTTTTCTTTATTCTATTGGCATATTTGAGTTACTTTCGCTTTACAATGTCGGGTAGTCCTGATCTTTCAGATGAGAAAATAAAGAGAAACAAAATCTATAAAATTTGTGGACTCATCATGATCTTATCTATGGTTGTCATTTTGATTTATTGGATTTGGTCACCCATTGGTTGGGAACGTTTCAAGCCAATATTTTTAGGAGAAACGATCATGCTTGTTGCATTCAGTATTGCGTGGCTTGTTAAAGGACAATATTGGGTGAAAGATCCATTAGCATAAACTTTAAATAAACAAACTATGAAATACATTTCCCTTTTTATCATCGGTATATTGACCATATTCTCATGTCAATCACCTGAATCAGAATTGCAAAAACAGCTAGCCACTTTAGAATCTGAAGTAGCAAAATTGAAAGCAAACAATGAGGCTGAAGTTTCCACTGGTTTCATTCATACCGTTTTCTTTTGGATGAAAGATGGGGTTACAGATGATGAGAAAAAAACCTTCGTTGAAAAAGGACTGAAAGAACTTACGAAGTGTCCTACAATTCAAAATTCATATTATGGTCCTCCAGCGCATACGCCCAGAGAGGTAGTCGATAATAGTTATGACTATGCGTGGGTCTGTCATTTCAAGAGTAAAGAAGATGAAGCAAAATATCAGGATGATCCCATCCATTTGAAATTTATAGAAGATTTCAAACACCTTTGGGATAAGGTTCAAGTTTACGATAATCTGGTAGAACAAAAATGACTTTTCACCATCTTTATATTTTAATTTTCGATTTCGCTATTTCAAGATTTTGCAATCTCTTTCCTCACTTTCTCCTCCACCTTCGGCCTGTGTTTGACCATCATATGCAACCACAAAGATCTTGATCCGCGCAAAAATTTGAAATAGGTTATAGCAGCA
>JAHDDD010000006.1:15303-35199 GCA_020629535.1 Saprospiraceae bacterium | reverse complement strand
AGCAAGTGCAATAGCAAATGTCATTGCGGCTTCAATTGACCATTTAAAATAAAAGACCAAAAGAAGGGTAGGTCCTAGTAAAAATGGCCCACTCAAAATGTATGAGATGAACATCGCTCCAAAATAAAAGCCAGGTTCCGGTTCCGTAGGCTGACCACAAAATTCACACTTTTCAGGCATTGCCAATGGCTTTTTGATCTGAAATGGCTCCGTAAAAATTTTGCCCTGCCTACACCTTGGACATTTATTCGTCCACATTGCTTTAAATGAAAATCCCACAGATTCTTTGAGATAAAACTAAAATGAAATAATGCCCTAAATTTAATACTATAAAACCTAAAGGATATATTTATGTTATTATAGAAACTGTTTGCATGGAGAATACCAGCTTTTATACCAATCCAAAAGAAGCGGAAAAATTAGAACGCATCGCATCTATCTTGAAGACTGTTGCACATCCGATTCGATTGGCGATCATTCACATGCTCGAACAGTATCCTCGACTTTCAGTCAATGAAATATGCGAAAAGCTTGGAACAGAACAATCATTGACCTCTCACCATCTTCAGAATATGCGTCTTAAAGGCATTTTATCTGCCAAACGAGATGGTAGAAACATGCTCTACTCTTTGAAAGAAAGAGATGTTTCTCTCATCATCGAATGTTTGGAAAATTGCAATTGCAATATGTAGTAAACTACATTTCTAAAAAGAACATTGAGATTTTGTGCCCAACCTGAATGCGATTAAGGTTGCACTCAATTTACGCCACTATGATAGTATCTCAAACGCGATAAAACCTTAATTCGAATCGTTTTGCTTTATTTTCTTCTCAAGTAAGGAACATTTCAACGAAATATGAATTTATGTTCATATATTGTTATAAATTTTGAAAAGCATGAAAAACGTTGAACAGATTTACACAAATTGCCTTGCCCAAGGCTCCTATTTTATTGAGTCTGATGGAGAAGCTGCGGTCATCGACCCTCTGAGAGAAACATTTCCATACCTAGAACGAGCGAAGGAAAGAGGCGTAAAAATCAAATATATTTTTGAAACACATTTTCATGCAGATTTTGTTTCTGGCCATCTCGATCTCGCTAAAGAAACAGGTGCAACCATCATTTATGGTCCAAAAGCGGAGACCGGATTTGAAAAGCATGAAGCCAAAGATGGTGAAGAATTTAAAGTAGGTAAACTAACATTTCGGGTCTTACACACGCCCGGTCATACGCCAGAAAGTACCACCTATCTCTTATTCAATGAAGAAGGAAAAGAACACGCCATTTTCACAGGTGATACATTGTTTATTGGCGATGTAGGAAGACCAGATCTTGCTCAAAAGGCAACGAATCTTACCAAAGAAGATCTCGCTGGCTGGTTGTTTGATAGTCTGAGAAACAAAATCATGACCCTACCAGATGATGTAATTGTCTATCCAGCACATGGAGCAGGATCAGCCTGTGGGAAAAATATGAGCAGCGAAACCTGGGATACGCTCGGTAACCAGAAGAAGACAAATTATGCGCTGCGAGCAGACATGTCTAAAGATGAATTTATTGATGAAGTGACAGCCGGACTGATGCCTCCACCACAGTATTTTGCAAAAAATGCAAAACTAAATAAAGGTGGTTATGGCAGCTTCAACGATGCCATGGATCGCGGTCTCAAAGCATTGTCTGTATCAGAATTTAAGAACATTATTGACCAAGAAGATGTCTTGCTTCTTGATGTACGATCCAGATGGAATTTTGTCAATGGCTTTATCCCGGGTTCACTATTCATTGGTTTGGATGGAGGATTTGCACCTTGGGTGGGAGCATTGATTAAAGATTTGAACCAAAAAATAGCATTGGTAGTAGAAGAAGGTAAGGAAGAAGAAGCCGTTAGGAGATTGGCAAGAGTCGGTTATGACAATGCCATAGGTTATCTCAAAGGTGGTATCGATGCATGGCAAAGTGAAGGTGAGCACATAGATAAAATCGAGACGGTAAAAGTCGAAGATTTTGTAAAGAGCGATTACAATTCCAAACCCATTTTGGATGTAAGAAAGCCAGGAGAATTTGAAACTACACACATTCAAAATTCGATTTCAATGCCATTGGATTTCTTTGGAGAAACTGATTTTGAAAATAAATTCAATGCCAACGAATCACATTTTATCCATTGTAGGAGTGGATACAGATCGACGATCGCTGCATCCATTTTGGCGAGTAAAGGTTATAATAATCTTGTCAACATCATTGGCAGCTTTGATATAATAAAAGAATCAGGTTTACCTGTCATGGGATCTTGTCCTTCATTATTGCCTGTCGAATAAATCAAATTTGACATCAGCAATTTTCAATAAAGACTATAATAGCCTAACGTTTCGGAGGGATTTGTTAGCAGCATTGACAGTAGTTGTACTACTGATCCCTCAAGGAATGGCATATGCGGTCCTAGCAGGTTTTCCTCCGGTCTATGGATTGTATGCAGGCATTGTCCCTCTTTTGATTTATCCTTTTTTTGGAACCAGTCCTTTTTTATCTGTAGGTCCGGTTGCAATCGTTTCCATCTTGTTGGTGAGTGGATTGTGTCAATTTGCAGAACCGATGAGTCTGGAATTTATTCAGTTGGCAGTCATTGTCACGCTGATGTCTGGGATCATGCAATGCCTTTTCTCTGTTTTCAAACTCGGATACCTCGTCAATTTCTTATCCCATCCTGTCATTGGTGGCTTTACATCAGCAGCGGCTTTTATCATCATTATAAGCCAATTAAAGTACTTGTTGGGAATAGAAGTGGAACGGAGTAATTCAGCCTTGCTGCAATTGAAGAATATTTTTTCACAAATAGCTCAAACAAATATTTGGGCCCTTGGAGTTGGAGTAGTATCTATTTTCTTGTTGCTTCTTTCGAAGAAATTCAAAAGTAAGATTCCGATCGCATTCAATTTAATTGTGCTGACAAGTCTCGTAGCTTATATTTTTAATTTAGACACATATATCCAAACCGTCGGAGAAGTACCTTCTGGTTTACCAGCATTCCACATACCCGAGTTTTTGACTGGAAATATTTTGGTGCAGTTACTACCTCTAAGTTTTGTTATTGCTTTAATCAGCTTTGTTGAATCTATGGCAATAGTGAAAACACTAGGTGCCAAGCATGGACAATACTCTATCAATGCCGATAAGGAATTAATGGGCCTTGGCTTATCAAAAATCGTGGGTTCCTTTTTTCAGGGCTTTGCAACTTCTGGAAGTTTTACACGCAGTGCCATTAGTGAAGCAGCTGGTGCACGCACGCGTTGGTCATCCATTTATGCAGCCATCATCATTGGACTCACTTTGATATTTTTGACTTCTACATTCTACTACATACCTTATCCAGTATTGGCAGCTTTGATAATAATGGCAGTTCTTAAATTGATAGATTACAAGCTTGCCAGACAATTATGGAAAACGGACAGAAATGATTTTTGGGTGATGATGTGTACCTTTTTTGTAACAATCATTTTTGGTGTTCAAGGTGGGATTGCATCTGGGATCATCCTTTCATTATTGATCATTTTGAAA
This sequence comes from Saprospiraceae bacterium, assembly GCA_020629535.1. Classification (GTDB taxonomy): domain Bacteria; phylum Bacteroidota; class Bacteroidia; order Chitinophagales; family Saprospiraceae; genus JAHDBF01. The sequence goes on along the minus strand of JAHDDD010000006.1, from coordinate 31,643 downwards.
AAAGTTTCTCGACCACATGTAGCTGTTTTAGGCAAGATTGATGACAGTGGCATTTATAAAAATGTTGACCGTTGGGACGAAGCAGAAGTCAATGATGACGTATTGATTGTGAGATATGATGACAGTGTTTTCTTTGGAAATGCCGAACATTTTTATCACACCATCATAGAAGAATTGAATAAAAAACCTTCAACAAAGATAATGATACTCGATTCCTCTTCTATCAGCAATATTGATAGTACAGGAGTCATGCAGCTAAAAATATTACTTGAATTTTTACAAAAGAAAAACGTTGAATTTTATTTATCAGGTCCAAAAGGTCCATTGAGAGATCGATTGAGAAAGGAAGGAATTTTTGATTTGATAGGAAAAGACAACTTACATCTAACAATAGAAAAAACGATGAGAGCCATTCAAAAACCGACTTTAAATATTGTACCATGAGGTATGGATTTGTCATTGACAATCGAAAATGTATAGGTTGTCATGCTTGCACCACCGCTTGCAAGTCCGAGCACCAGGTCCCCGTTGGTGTTAATCGGACTTGGGTGAAGCAAGTTGAGAAAGGAAGCTTTCCAGATACTCGCAGATTGTTTTCTGTGATGCGATGTAATCATTGCACGGATGCTCCATGCGTTACTATATGTCCAACAGGTGCATTGGATTATAGAGAAGATGGCATTGTAGATTTTGACAAAGACAGATGCATTGGTTGCAAGTCTTGCATGCAAGCTTGTCCTTATGACGCATTGTATATTGATCCGGAAACGCATACAGCCGCTAAGTGCAATTATTGTGCAAACAGAATTGATATTGGTTTAGAACCTGCTTGTGTGAATGTCTGCCCGGAACACGCCATCATTTCTGGAGATATGGATAACCCAAATTCAGAGATATCGCAGCTATTGGCTCGCCAGGCAACGAAAGTGAGAAAACCCGAGAAGGCGACCCAACCAAATCTTTTTTACATTGATGCCGATGATGTTTCATTGATCCCAGATGCAACCACTCCATCTGATATAAGTTTATGGGGTTCGCAATCATTAGGGGTTGGTCATTTCGCCAAGGAGGCAGAAAAATTGGCTTTCACAAACAATGATGTAGTAAGCGAATTGATGAACCTCAACGAAACGTATATCACCGAAGCGGGAGAAGAAAAAAGAAAACCTAAAACGATTGAGGCCATCTTTCAAAAAGCGAAGCAAGTATACAATACTCCACAGAAAGGCATACTTTGGGGATGGGAAGTCTCGGCCTATGTTTGGACTAAAGCCATCGCAGCGGGCATGATCCTAGTTCCTGTTTTGGCTCTGTTGACAAATGCTGCAGAGGTTCAAAATTTCCTATGGAGTGCAGGAACAATGGTTGCACTTTTCTTCCTTACCCTTACGGGGATTTTATTGGTCAAAGACTTGGATCAACCAAAACGCTTTGCCTATGTGCTTTTGCGACCGCATTGGGAGTCTTGGCTTGTAAAAGGAGGCTATGCGATAACCATCTTTGGTGGATTACTAGCATTTATTTTATTAGCCCAGTATTTTTCATTCTTCGAAAGTTACAGTATCGTTTACATTATTTGTGGACTTGTGGCAGTCATTGTTGCGGTCTATACAGCTTTTCTATTTGCTCAGGCAAAAGGCCGTGATTTTTGGCAATCGCCAACCATGGTTTTGCACATGTTCAATCATTCTTTCATGGCAGGTTTGGCTGTTTACTTTTTCTTTAGTTTGGCTACCATTACAGGCGATGATTGGATGAGGTATCTGGGTGTTGCCAGCATTATTACCATCTTATTCAATCTTGCCATTTTGGCCATTGAGTTAAATATCACACACCCAACCAATGATGCGAAAAGGGTAGTAGAAATGATACTACATGGTAATTATAAATTTAGTTTTTGGTTTGGTATCGTATTGATAGGAAATATTCTACCACTTGCCATTCTATTGATTATGGGATTTTCATCAATGTCTGGTAGCATTGCAGGAGCATTGATCCTATTTGGTATTTATTTGAATAATCATGTTTGGGTTGAAGCGCCTCAACGCATACCACTCAGTTAATCGAACCAAATGAAAAACAAAAAATCATTCATTGAAAAAATAGCTGAGTCTCTGAAAATAATTCCGGACCTCAGTAAAGATAGCAGCCCCGCACTTGACCCCATTTCTCAAACCGAACTGAGCAGTTTTCCGCCCATTGATAAATGGGATCACTGGGAGGAATATGAAGCTACAAGCTGGCCAAAAAAAGAAAAGAAAGCGTATACAATCGTACCGACTACTTGCTTTAACTGCGAGAGTGCCTGCGGATTAACAGCCTATGTGGAAAAAGAGACGAACACGATTCGAAAATTTGAAGGCAATCCATATCATCCGGGTAGCAGAGGTAGAAATTGCGCGAAAGGTCCTGCAACCATAAACCAAATTACAGATCCTGAACGCATACTGTATCCGTTAAAACGTGTAGGAAAAAGAGGAGAAGGAAATTGGGAACGAATCAGTTGGGACGAAGCACTTGATGAGATCAGCGCAAGAATCAGAAAAGCATTAAAAGAAAAACGACACAATGAAGTAGCCTACCATGTAGGTAGACCAGGGCACGAAGGCTATGCGAATCGTGTACTCCAATCTTGGGGCATAGATGGTCACAACAGCCACACAAATATTTGTAGTAGTGGTGCCAGGTTTGGTTATAATATTTGGTATGGACATGACAGACCCAGCCCAGACCATGCCAACGCAAAATTCATCCTCCTCATATCGGCCCACCTTGAAAGTGGACATTACTTCAATCCACACGCCCAACGAATCATCGAGTCAAAAATGAAAGGTGGTAAACTCGCCACCATGGATCCTAGATTGTCTAATACAGCAAGTATGTCAGATTATTGGCTTCCGACTCATCCCGGAACGGAAGCGGCGGTCCTTCTTGCTATGGCAAAGATCATTTTGGAAGAAGGACTGTATAATAAAAAGTACATGGAAAACTGGGTAAACTGGGACACATACATGCAAAAGGTTCATCCAGAAAAGGAATGCACTTTTGATAATTTTATAAAAGCATTGATTGATCAGTATCGTGAGTACACCCCCGAATTTGCCGAAAAGGAAAGTGGAGTAAAAGCCACAACAATCAAAGAAGTCGCCATCAAGATCGGAGAAGCAGGAGAACAATTTTCAACCCACAATTGGCGAAGCGCTTCAAGTGGAAATCTCGGTGGTTGGTGCGTAAGCAGATGCCTTCATTTCTTAAACGTAATAACAGGGAGTGTGGGAACAAAAGGTGGTACCTCTCCAAATTCATGGAGCAAGTTTAAACCAAGTTTTCACAGCGTTCCACCTGGCCAGAAATTTTGGAATGAATTACATTTTCCAAAAGAGTATCCATTGGCTATGTTTGAAATGAGTTTCTTATTACCGCACATGTTGAAAGATGGTCGTGGCTACATGGATACATATTTTTCAAGAGTATTCAATCCTGTTTGGACTTATCCAGATGGATTTGTTTGGATGGAAGCATTGCAAGATGAAAAGCTCTTCGGTTGTCATATTGCCATGACACCCATTTGGAATGAAACGGCATTTTTTGCAGACTTCGTTTTACCTATGGGGCATAGTGCAGAACGACATGACCTAAATAGTTACGCCACACATTCAGGAAAATGGATAGCATTCAGGCAACCCGTTTTGCGTGAAGCTGCAAGACGGGCTGGGAAGACATTTACTTACACTTATGAAGTCAATCCCGGAGAGGTCTGGGAAGAAGACGAATTTTGGATTGAACTTTCTTGGCGAATCGACAAAGATGGAGATTTGGGTATTCGTGAACATTTTATGTCGCCTTATCGACCAGGTGAAAAAATAACCATTGACGAATATTATCAATACATATTTGAACATACACCCAACCTACCAGAGGCAGCTGCCAAAGAAGGATTATCGGCTTTGGATTATATGAAACGCTATGGTGCTTTCGAAGTTGAAGCCCACACATATAAGAAGAATGAAAAAGTAATAGCAATTGAAAATCTTGACAGAGTAGAATTTAATGCTGAATCCAACATATACTCCGTCGATGACAAGAATATTGCTATTCAGGTGGAAGGGAAGCCCAGAATGGGCTTTCCAACCCCATCAATGAAAAATGAATTTTACAGCCAAACCATGATCGATTGGGGATGGCCAGAATTCGCCATTCCTACATACATCAAAAGTCATATCCACGAGGAAATACTGGATGCAGAAAAAGGTGAAATGGTGCTGGTCCCTACATTCAGATTACCTACTTTAATACACTCTCGTTCTGGTAGCGCTAAGTGGCTGATGGAAATTAGTAACCGTAATCCAATTTGGATGCATCCAAGCGATGCTGAAAAATGGGGATTCAAGACCGGAGACCTTGTTAAGCTTAATACAGATATCGGTTTTTTTATCGACAAAGTTTGGGTAACACAAGGAATGAAACCCGGAGTCATCGCATGCTCACATCATCTCGGTCGTTGGAAGAGAGAACAGGATAAAGGCAACAGCTGGTCTACCAATACTGTTCGCATACAAGCAACAGGTGAGGGCGTTTATAAGATGAATACCAAATCAGGCATCAAACCGTTTGTAAGCGAGGACAATGACAGCAAGCGTATTTTTTGGATAGATGGTGGCGTGCATCAAAACATCACTCATGCCGTTCATCCTGATCCGATTTCAGGTATGCATTGCTGGCATCAAAGAGTTAGAGTGGAAGTTCCTGGCCCCAATGAAAAGTATGGTGACATCGAAGTCGATACCAAAAAATCCATGGCCATCTACCGTGAATGGATGAAAATGACTAGACCTGCCCCTGGTCCTGATGGCTTGAGAAGACCATTGTGGTTTAAAAGACCCCTAAGACCGGATAGGGAAACCTATAATCTTGAATGACGAATTTCGAATCCTGAGTGAGGAGATCGAATTTCGGATGTGAAGGTCGAAGGATGAATGACGAATTATGGAGTGGGGAAAATATGTTGAGAATTACATTATTTGACTTCTTACTTTCTTTATTGAAGCAACTGTAATTCTTAAGAGCTCATTGGCTTCTTTGTGATAAACAAATAAATAGTCTATTAAGTTAAGTTCTTTTAAGAGTTCGATCCAGAACATTGATTCGTCCAATTCAAAACTTCATCCTCCCTCATAATACTCATCAAAAACCTTATCCACAGGCTCCCAAAGCTCGATCTTGTTTCCTTCCGGATCCATGATGTGGGCAAATTTGCCGTAATCGTATTCTTTGATTTCATCGAGGATCTGTATACCTTCTTTTTTTAGTTCACCAATCAGCCATTCGAGATTTTCGACTCGATAATTGATCATAAAATCCTTGGTGGAAGGTTCCATGTGTTTGTTTTTCTCGCTGAAGGTGCTCCATTGTAGGTAGCCATTTTGATCGGCTTTACCCAGCGGATGAAATTTGAATACAGCTCCGAATTCGTCGGTTTGTAATCCGAGGTGTTTGGCATACCATTCACGCATGGCAGCAGGATCTTTCGTACGAAAGAAAATACCGCCTACCATCGTGGCTCTTTTAGGTTCGCTCATTTTATCCTTGCTGAGATTGTCTTTGCTGAAGTTCTTCGCCTTTGTCTTTTACCTCATCCATGGTTTCCAATACCTTATCCCAGAAATTTTGGAAAAGAGGTTTTGCGGAAGCTACAACCGACTTGGTTGCTTCTGGCATAGGTTCAAGCATGGCATAGCTGATGGATTGTTGTTTCTGGCCTTCAGAAAGAATTTTGGTGTTATCTAAAAACCAAAGAGCATAACTTAGACCAACGGCGAATACAATGGTCAGAAGACCACCACCCATGATTTTATTGACAAAATTTATATTGGCAAATTTCATGACATCTTCCAATTTCTTCCCCACAAATCTGATCAATGCAATGACAGCAATGAATGTGATAGCAAAACCGATAATAAAGGTAATTGCAGGATTTAAATTGAGAAGGCCACCAATCAAATCAATGACGATTGGAGATAACTTCATCGCAGCCAGTATACCAATAATCAGCGATAAAGCTGAAAAAACGGTTCCAATCAACCCACGAGAATATCCTGAATAAAAGGCATAAGCTAATATGATTACTACTATTATATCTATAGTCATACTAAAGTTAATATATTATTAAATGAAGGATTATCAGCACCAAGCTTCTCATTCAACAGTTAAAATTATGATTTCTGATAATATGCTATGATATTCAATCGACAATATCCGCATATTTATAGCTCAGTATCGTATTTTGCAGTTTAATGATAGAATTCCTCAAAATATTTTTCTTCCTACTTTCAGGACCCATGCTTTTAACGGCAAAACCATACGTTGAAGTTCCTGTTAAGGTAGATACCTTGCCCGGAGTTTTCATGATTGGCGAATATGAATTCGAATATGAGGAGATCGTAAAGGATTGTGATCAATTGCTTTTGGATGTTTGTCAAGATTCAATGCAATTGGCCTACAGACATTGGCTATTGATGTTGCATGACATGGAAAACTATGCAGAATCAGTAAACTATGATATCAAAGGGATCAAAATCTGGCTTAATGTATTTTGGGACGATTCTGGAAAGTTAGATAGATTGGTCTACTATCCTAAACCAAACTCCCGCAATGCAGATTTTACCAAATTGACGGAATTTTTCGAAGATTTCCTTTCAAAATATGACAAGATCCCTCTCAAAAGTGAAGCCTGCTTTTCTCATTATGGAAGTGCCACTTTTCCAACTTTCGCCAAACTGTATCTTCCCGATAACGGTGATTGACCTGCGACCATTTGTTCTTATTTTATTTTTTTCAATTTTCTGCTCATGTGACCCCCAGCAGGAACAAATCAATGTAGATTGGCACATTCAGGCCGATGCATCTATTCAGGATTTTTTGATCGATCATGATGGCTTCATTGCATGTGGAGGAGTATTATGGGAGTCCGGGTTCATTCTGCGAAAGCAGCCCAACGATCCACAAAAAACGGAAAGTGTTGGAACGAATATTTTAATGACCATTGGCAAAGATGTAAATGATGTGCACTATGCAGGAGGTATATTTTCAATGGCTCGTACTTATGGAGATAATTGGGCTGTCAAAATTATTTCAGAAGAAGGATTGATTAGGGATATTCTTATTGACTCAACGGCTGTATACGTCGTTGCAGGTGCTGGTTTGGCAGTGGGCAATGTTTATGAAATATCTAAAGATTTGTCAGAAGAATATTCCACATCAAAGGTCGAAAGAGAGCTTAATTGTATTGTAAAATGTGATGATCAGATATTCATTGGTGGTTTTGGAGCCATCTACCACTACGATTCAGTCAATGCTTTAACAAGATTGGATATAGATGGAGATCATTTTATTGATCTTGAATGTTCGGATAAAGCAGGCTTGCTTGCATTGGGTGCAACAGGACTGGTCATACAATCGAAAGATGGAGGCGACTCATGGACCCAACTCAGAAATGGTACATCATTGACCGATGAAAATTTTACGGATATGATTGTCAATGAAGATGAAATTTTCCTTGCAAAAGGAAATCAGATAATACATTCCCAATTGAATACAATCAACTGGGAAAGTTGGGAGTTGGAGTCAGAATTCACCATCAATAAGATGCGAATATTTAAGGATTCTCTCTACCTTGCCACACAGGATGGTCAGATCGGTGCCATCCAGATTCAATGACCTTAACAGAACATTAACCGGTAAAATGAAACAGTCTTAGGTAGAAAACGTCTTATAGTATAAATGATGGTGATGATGAGATATGCCTTTACATTTTTAATCCTTTCTTTTCTTTCGGCCAATGCATTTTCGCAAGACGGAACATTGAATTCAGCAGCAGATGCTGATCCGAGAGCAAAAGAAATTCTTGAAAAGTTGGATGCAAGATTTCAGTCTTCTGAATCTGCCACTTTTGATTTCGAATTATCGATCGAATTACCTGGAGAAGCCGCAGAAGTGCAATCCGGAACGTTGGTCAGAAGAGGACAAAAGTTTGTCTTTGAGTTAGGTGAACAGAAAATCTTTTCAGACAATCAAAGTATTTGGGTATACGATATTGGTATGAATACAGTCCAAATCTATGATGCAGATTTTGGCGATGATGGCAGTTTTATGTCACCCAATGATTTTCTTGAAATCTATAATTCAGATGATTACACCTACGCCATAACAAATGAGTTCTTTGAAGGAAACGAAACACGCACAGTTATTGACTTTAAGCCACTTGAAGATGAAAGTGAATACTTTAAGGTAAGACTTGAATTAGCGGGTAAAAATCATGATATTGCGTACATAAAGGTGTTTGCAAAAGATGGATCAAGGTATACCTTAGACATCGCAAATATCGACACAGAAAAGAAGTATAGCGAAAGTCATTTCGTTTTCAATGTAGATGACTATGAAGATATACAAGTTGAAAACCTGAGAATTGATTGAACCAATTTGGTCAATCAGTCTATTCGACCTTGCGGCTTTGTGCAAACAAAGCCGCTTTTAAAAAATCCTCACCACCTTAGTCCGAATTGTGACAATTCATGAAAGAATCGTCATATATAATGAGGTTTAAAGAAACCAATTCATTAAATTTGGTGTTATAACATTGTCTTTGAAATACCGAAAGAAGGTATTTGTGTCAATTTGACAAAAAAGTGTCTCCACTTTGTTGATAAAATGTGAACTTTTTAGTTAATTAGCAGACCAAATGGAGATAATTAGCATAAAAATTGTACAAGTCCTTTAAGGACTGAAAGATATAATTGATAGTTTTTCATAATGCGATGGGATATAGTGATTTCACTGTATCCCTTTTTTTATTTCAAACCTTTTTGTAGTTACTAATGCCTACTTCTTATTTAATGCAATTTCCAGCATACCAGTAACCCAAATAACCTGCACTTCTGAAGAACAGCAGAAGAAGAATTGCAAGAACTATTCTGAGGAATAAGTGAATTAAAGTGCATACAGCCACTTTGGACTCAACGATTCAACTTGATAAGACAATTCCCCGCCCATAGAAGGGTGGATATGACCTAGCCTCTTTACTTTTCCTTGGAGCAACAATCAGTAAGTAAAGGTTGCTAGCTCATTAAAGGCATAAAAGTGATTGAGGTTCAAATCAATACGTAGGAATACTCGGATCGATTTCTCTTGACCAAGCCAGTATTCCGCCCTCTAGATTGTAAAGATTATCGTAGTCCATATTTTGCTGAAGGTAGCGAATCACATCCGCACTTCGTGCTCCACTTCGACAATGCACAACCACCATACCTTCCTCTCTGATTTTTCCTATGTGTTGTGTGATCTCACTGAGGGGCATTAACTCGCCTCCAATTTGAGCGATTTCATATTCGTGTTTTTCGCGGACATCGATCAATTGAATGTCCTCTTTGTTTTTCAATTTTTCACCTAGTTCATTGACAGTGATAGATTTGATTTCAGAGCTCATATTGTTTTTTTTAATGCCACAAAATTCTTCGTAGTCTATAAGTTTTAATTCATTTGCGTTGGAAGTGCGAAATTGATTTTCCGGATTTTTTTTAATCTTGAAAACTCGATTTGCATTGCTTGCAACATCAATCAATAACAGTTTAGATGATAAGGGTGTTCCAACTCCCGTAATAATTTTAATGACTTCTGCTGCCTGCATGCTTCCCACGATCCCAGGCAAGACGCCCAATACACCACCTTCTGCACAATTTGGCACAGAATCAGGATGAGGCGGTTCCATAAAAAGATCACGAAAATTTGGGCCACGATCACCATCCTCTTCCCTATAATTGAAAACACTGATTTGTCCCTCATATCTGAAAATAGAAGCATAAACATTGACCTTTCCTAAAATGACACAAGCGTCATTGACCAGATATCGGGTTGGAAAGTTGTCTGTGCCATCGGCAATGATATCAAATTCATTGATGATATTCAATGCATTGTTTGAATCAAGTGCTTCTTCGAATTCAATAAAATTGACGAATGGATTTTGGCTTTTTAATTTCTGAATAGCCACTTTCGTTTTTGACTTTCCAACATCATTTCCACCAAATAGGACTTGGCGATGAAGGTTGCTCTCATCAACAATATCGAAATCAACCACACCGATGGTTCCGATACCTACAGCCGTCAAATATTGCAATAATGGTGCTCCCAATCCACCTGCGCCAACAACCAGCACTTTTGCCTTTTTCAATTTTTCTTGAGATTCAATACCAAAATCTGGAAGATTAAAATGGCGCTGATACCTACCCAATTCTTGTTTAGAAAGCATGGCTCTAATTTAATTGTATTTCGGTAATCTTACTCAAAGAAGGATTTTTTGATGTGATTCTGACTCTGCTAACTATCAATACTTTTTGAAGCTTAAAATTCAAACGTTGTTTATCACAAAACCAATGATAGAGATTAAGAGACAAAAAGGCGAAAGAAAGATAATTCGAATCTCACAATCTTGAGTGGACATAAAGTTTGGTTTTTTAAAACCAAGCTGATTGAGCTGGTAAAACAATACCATCTGCGCATTATTTGACATTCTAGCACAATCAATGCGTATTTTTTTATTTTTCCCGTGATTCACAACTGTTGCATCTCCGTTGATAATTGATAGAGAAGCTAACACATCTGCCCAAGTTGTTTGACCAACAAGATCTTTGGTCATTTATTTGACCTGCAATTCTGCAGAAAATATTCTAGATTGAATGTAAATTAGAGAAGGACAAATTAATAAGGAAACATTGAGGAATGCGATCAAAATATTCTGGCTAGTCCTGCTTTGTCTTGTTACACAAAACCTCAAAGCAAATCTGGACAGTCTTAAGACAGAGCTTTCGCAAGCAACTGAAAGAGAGGATAGTCTCAAATTCTTAACTCAAATCTGCAAGTTGTATTTCAGCTCGGGTACTGTTGACTATGATTCCCTCCACATCTATTCTAATACGTTAATAAACCTTTCTGATACTTCTGAGTTTAAAACCTATTTTGTAAAAGGAAGAATCTACCAATGTGCATCTCTGTTTTATGAAGAATTGGAAGTACAGTTGGATTGTCAAAAAGGATTGATTGACATATACAAGCAAGACGGTAAGTACCTCATGGTCGCTCAATCCAATTTTAACATGGCATTAAAATGCAATCAGGTTGGAAATGTCAATGAGTCCGAAATCTATCTCAATGATGCCATCGATATCATGCTGACACATTCAGAGCGTGACACCTTACCCGCTTATCACCGATTACTTAATAAAATTTATTGGTTGAAACTGTATGTGCTCCAGAGTAAAAGAGATTTTGAGCAGGCGTTGGATTTAGGTTATAGTTTAATTGATAAATTCAAAGAAGACGAGAACTATGTTTTTATATCACGAGTAGAAGGGCAATTGGCAAGAACCTTTTCAGCATTATCAGAAAGCTTTGTTGACAGTCCCTTGGGTATAGAATATGATTCTCTCAAATTACATCATTTGATAAGGAGGTATGAAGTGCAGCCAATGGCAAAAGATACGAGGGAAGAATTTTTTGCTACACATGAATTGGCAAGGCACTATATTGAAATGGATAGCCTTATTGAGAGTGAAAAGTTGATGTATAAATCTTTGGATTTAGCTGCAAAGGTTAACGATAAAGGAGACATCTGTTCAGCTCATTTGGGACTCAGTATGTTACATAGAGCGAAGGGAGAATTTCCTAAGTCTATTGACCACCTCAGGAAAGCTGAATCTATGGTTAAATCGCTGAATTCTACAGTTCTCAATCTTAGATTGTTAAACGAATATGTTCTTACATATCAAGAAAACGGTGACAGAGCAGCAGGTCTTGTGAAAGCAAAACAAATGGTTGATTTAATAGAAAATACCGATGACATGGAGGTGGTGCAAAGGGCTAGAAAAACTTTGCACAAATTCTTTAAATCAACGAATGACATAAGAGCAATTAGATATCATGAAGATTATCACAAGGCAAAAGATAGCCTAAATTCATTGCTGGTTTTGAATAACATCAATCACCTCAGAAATGAATCAAAGATTTCAGAGAAAGATAAACTCATTGCCCAACTTGAAGCGGATAAAGTACGTCAGGCGCTAAGTCGCCAACGATTAAACAATGCTCTGTTGGTTGTAGGTATGTTGATTATTGGATTAATACTGGTAGCGTATCAACATCATAGAAATCAAATTCTAAAGAGCGAAAAAAAGTCAATCGATCTGGAATACAGATTGCTCAGGTCTCAGATGAATCCTCATTTTACTTTTAATACCTTGGGATCGATTCAAAGCTATTTATTGGATAGTGGACAAGCATCTAAGGGAGCATTTTACCTTGCAAAGTTTGCTAAATTGATGCGGAGAATTTTGAATCAATCTGAACATTCTTTGATACCATTGAGTGATGAGATAGAGACTCTTCAGCATTATATGGAGTTGCAAAAATTGCGATTTGAAAATAAATTTGATTACAAGATTGAGATTGATGAAGATGTTGATACTGAACAATTGATGGTGCCACCTATGCTTATACAACCATCTGTTGAGAACGCAATTGAGCATGGAAAAGTCCACACCATTGAAAACGGACTAATCAATCTTAGCTTGCAAAAGAAAGATGGTTTGCTGCGTATAGTAGTTCAGGATAACGGTATGGGTAGCAACTCAAAACTTCAACAAAGCAATTTTCAGGTGGAGCACAAGTCTAAAGCGATATCTATCATCAAAGAACGGTTTGATAATATACGAAGGATATATGGATCCCAAATGAAGTACAAATTTGAATTTTTAGACCCGAATGGAGCCCGGGTTGAATACACCCTTCCACTTTTAAATGAAAACTAATCAATTATGATCAGAGCAGCTATTATCGATAATGAGCCCCATATAGTAAGCGGCATTCAAAAACTACTAGCCATGTATTGCCGTGGTGTGCAGGTAATCGAAACAGCCAACAGTGTAGAAAGTGCACTTAAATTGTTATCCACCATTAAGATTGATCTGATTTTTTTGGATATTGAATTAGATGATGGAACAGGGTTTGATATTTTAAAAATGCACCGCCCTATTGATTTTGGAGTCATCTTCGTCACTGCTTACGATAATTACGCCATTGATGCATTTAAGATGAGCGCCATAGACTATCTTCTAAAGCCTATTGATTCTGATGATTTAATCTCTGCAGTAGAGAAAGCAAAATCAAGACGGAATAATTTTAAAAATGAAATCAGATATGATTCATTACTCCAGAATGTAAATACAGAATATTCAAAAGAGAAAAGATTGGTTATTAGTGACGCGACCAGTGTATATGCTTTGTCTTTGGATGACATTCTATATCTTGAAGCTCAAGGTGCTTATACAAAGTTTGTTTTGAGAGATAAGCAGATCCTTGCTTCTAACAATCTAAAATCATACGAAGAAATACTTGCAAATAAGCATTTCGTGAGAGCACATCATTCTTATCTTGTCAATATCTTTGAAATTACAGAGTTCAACCGAAGTGACTCAAAAGTGATATTGACTAATGACGAGCGTATATCAGTGTCCGTTAGAAAAAAAGACCAAGTAATAAAAGCGATAAAACAATTGTCGATTTAAATAAGATTTGTGAGGGTAGATAAACTAGTGAATAGCAGCAAGGGCTTTTTCATACATTTCTATTAATGCATATTCTTGTGATATAAGTTCGTGAAAACTCATTTTATATTGAGTGATTAAATTTTCTGTAGACATATTTTCCATCTTTTCTGCATCAAAAAACATATCGAGAATCCTTCTGATAGACACATCAATGATTTCTTTTTGAAGGTTGTAGCAATTTGAAAAAAGTATGATTTCATCGAAGTTCATTTCAGAAACGATACCAGTTGCAGAAGCTCCATTCCACGCTGCTTCATTGGGTAATTGCTCGATTAAAGGTTGGTTTTTAAAGAGTGCAAAACTGCCTTGATATCTGTCTTTGTGCAACACTTCATAAATCTTTGGTAATTTCCCCATTTGAAGACTGTCGAGGCGTTTGCCTAGATATAGATGGTGGTCTTTCCAAGATTTCACCATTTCCAAATTTGTTGAGATTTCTTCAAGAAGATTTTCACGAATCTCCATCATCTTTTTATGCTGTTTCCTTGACTCGGACCAATTGTTCAAAAACAATGCAAATAAGACACTAAACACGATGAGCAATGCATCTATAATTCTTGTCTTAAATCCTTCCCTGTGATACCATTTTTTAGCCATAGCTATTTATAATTTGAAATGTCTCCATTGCCAGTTAGGAGAATAGCGACGGTTTCGGTTACTTTAAATTGCGCAAGCACGATAATGAGCATAACCGTGATTGGAACACTTAATACCATACCAGTAATGCCCCAAATGGCGCCCCATACAACCAACGAAACCAATACGATGAAAGGGCTAATGTTCAAACTATTTCCCATCAATCTTGGTTCTACAAAATTACCGACAGCCAATTGAATAATTCCTATCAAAATTAAAATCCACACAGCTGGAAACCATTCTCCTGTTTGCATGATGCTGATCAGAAAAGGAAATAGGGTTGCAATGGGTGAACCTATATTCGGAATATAATTGAGAAAAAATATCAGTATTGACCAAAGAAGCGCAGCGTCAACATGAAAAGCTAATAAGACAAAGTAGCTCAATGCTGCGGTTGCGAAGCTAACCAGTGTTTTCAAAGATATATAACTTCTGAATGCTTGATCAATCTTGTTCATGGTGTTTGAGATTTGATCTTTACGGTCACTTGAATTTAAAATCCGATTCAGCTTTAAGGTAAAAATACTTTCTTCAAGCAATAAGAAAATGCAATAGATTAAGACGAGAAACCCATTGCCAAAAATACTAGAAAGAGCTTGAAATAACGGTTCGGCAATATTCCCTAAGTGTATGTTTTGGATTTCTTCGGAGATGAAGTGTAGAATATCTATATTAAGCCTTTCAGACAGGTTGGTGAGTAATGATCGAATGTTTTCTTGGTATAAAGGAATGTGAGAAGAAATGGTTTGCGTTTCACTTGCCAACAGATTACCCAGAAAGGACAGAATCCAAAATATCATTAAAAAGACAAACAGATTTTGAAGTCCAACAGGCACCTTTTGACGGAAAAATTTAAAACGTTGAAGAGAGGTACGTATGGCTCTGATGATATACCAAACAAGAAGCGCCAAAACCAAAGGCACTAAGTATGTTTTTCCTATGACCAATACATAAATAGAAAGACAGAGAACAATCAAGAAATAAGCAATTCTTTGCAGCATGTTTAAAATTATCAAACCATTTTGAAATTAAAAGATATTTGTGTTTAATTATTAGAAATGTACTTTTAAATCAAATTGAGATCAAAATCAAAAACATATTGCATCATTCTTGCGGCGGGGAATTCGTCACGACTGGGTCGCAACAAATTGATGATACCTTTTGAAGACTCCACCATTCTCGAAAGAACATTAAATGAAAGTCTGCAAGTTTTTCGACCAGATCAGATTCGAATCGTCACGGGTGCTTTTCATACAACAATTAAACAAAAATTAAAGTCCAAAGAAGTAAAACTGATTTATAACAAGGCTTGGGAAAATGGTTTATCATCAAGCATAAAGCTTGGCCTCAAATCTGTTCGCAAAATTGACAAGATGGCGAATGTCATGATCTTACTAGCAGATCAATACAAAGTCAATGCGGATTATCTTGAGTCTTTAATATTCTATTTTCAACAAGCAGATCCATCTGTGAAACTGTTGGTCAGTAGTTATCTACAAACCTTTGGGCCACCTTTGATTATCTCAACTGAAATCATTGTTCAGATCTTGAATTCCCAAACAACTACAGGTGCAAAAAAGATCATCTACAGTAATCTTGATCACCTATTGGCCTACTCATTTCCAGATGGAAAATTCGACCTTGATACTGAAAGGGATTTGGATGTCATAGAAGGTTATTATAGGAAGCCAAAAAATCATAAAAGGGGAAGATAGATAGGCTTGGTCTTCTCCCCATGGCTCAAGCAAATTGGCTTCAACTCTTCCGCTGGTTCTCTCTCTGAGTGAGTATGAAGTCGCTTTCAAAATCGTCCTTCGAAAATCCTCTTTCGAAAATCGTCCTTCGTCCTTCGTCCTTCGAAAATCATCATTCGAAAATCATCATTCCAAAATCGTAATTAGGCCATCCAAACTTGTTCCATTTTTTCATCGCTGAGATTTCGGCTTGTGAAAAAACCTACGATCAGAATAATCAATGCTATAATGCTACCAAATTTAAATCCTCCTTGCCATATTTCAGGATAAAGATCTTTGAGATTAAATTGCATTGTGC